>JANNYL010000345.1:0-16306 GCA_031410075.1 Flavobacteriales bacterium | reverse complement strand
TGCGGTGCTCTTTGAAATTCGGTAGGCCCCGGAAGTAGTTGGTATAGTGGCGACGCATCTCCACCACCCCTTCCCAATCACCCTTCCACGCGATGCTGCGCTCCAAGTGTTCACGGGCAGCATCCACCCGGTCATCGATCGTTGGAGGTGGCAGATGCTCGCCCGTGGCGAAGAAATGCTTGATCTCGTTGAAGATCCATGGGTATCCGATGCTTGCGCGGCCGATCATCACCCCGTCCACGCCGTAGCGCTCCCGGTACTCCTTCGCCTTCTCCGGTGAATCAATATCGCCATTGCCGAAAATGGGGATGTGGATGCGTGGGTTGTTCTTCACTTCACCGATCAAGGTCCAATCCGCGGGGCCTTTGTACAGCTGCGCGCGAGTACGGCCATGGATGCTCAACGCCTGGATCCCCACATCCTGAAGGCGTTCCGCCACCTCCATGATATTCTTCGTTTGGTCGCTCCAGCCCAACCGCGTTTTCACGGTCACCGGCAGCTTAACGGCCTTCACCACTTTGTCCGTGAGGCGCACCATTTTGTCGATGTCCTGCAATAAGCAGGCACCGCCGCCTTTGCTCACCACTTTGTGCACGGGGCAACCGTAGTTGATGTCGATCAGCTCAGGACCCGCGCCCTCTGCGATACGCGCCGCTTCTTCCATGGCGTCTTCGCTGCCCCCGAAGAGCTGGATTCCAACAGGTCGTTCATAGGGAAAGATGTCCAACTTCTTCATCCCCTTCGCCGCCTTGCGGATCAGGCCTTCACTGCTGATGAACTCGGTGTACATCAGATCGGCCCCATGCTTTTTGCACAGCGCACGGAACGGCGGATCGCTCACGTCCTCCATGGGAGCAAGGAGCAGCGGGAATTCCGGAAGTTCGATGGGGCCTATGCGGGGCATGGTGGTACGAAGGACGGCGAAAGTACGGAAAGCCAAGCTGGGCGGCTTGTTGCGGACGCCCTTTGCGCGCCGAAAAGCCTATAAATGGCATTCGGACCCGTACGTCGAAATGGAAGTACACACCTTCTCTTCAAAAGTGGAGTTGAGGTTTCTCTTCAAAACCGGGCAGAACCGAACAACCCCAGCTTGTGGCCAGGGTTGTTGGACCTTAAGGAGGGAGAGCTCCTTATCCGGCCACATCAGTGGACGGCGTGGTTACAGAAAAGGCTGACCCGTTGACGCGCCTTACCGGTGCGCATCACTAAGGCGTTCCTGCATGATATCCACCCACTCCACCTCGAACCAAGCATTGCTGATGCTGTCGGTATGGATGAGGCGTTGTTCCAGAGAGAACGAAAATCTGCTTCCTGCTTGCGCTGAGGTGCGCCAGGTGGTATCCGTCAAATGCAGGGAGCTGTTGGGCTGGGAGAGCATCACCGAATCCTTATCACCCTCAACCGTAACGATGAACCACGCGCTGTCGCCGTGTGCAAGCGAACCGATGATCCGCCAATCCATCACCACGGGCTGGCCTTGCATACTGCCCTTCACCGGCACCGTGAACCGATCGGGAGCAGAAGTCTTGCACTGAGCCTTATCGGCGAAGAGATACAACGATCGGTTGAACAAGATGGATGCCGTACCGTTCGCTTCTTGGGCAGCATAGCTCTGTCCACCACCCAACTCAGCAGTGGAATAGGGCGTCAAAAGTTGTTTCTCACCGCTTTCGCAGCGAACAAGAAGGAGACTTCCGAGCACTAGCAAACTCAATTGACTGGTCTTTTGCTCGTTCATTTTCAGCTCGTTCCGTGCGGGGAGAAAGCGCACCTACGAGTGTGACCCTAACCTGAACAAATCAAGGTGGCCTGTAAATGCGGGGCCTCCCGGCTAGCCATGAGAAACCGAAATAGTTATTCGGTAGTTGTAAACAACTGGGGATCTGTTTTCAGGCGGTACGCCTCACATCCAGAAGTACACCTCGCTATCATTTCGAAGACATATCTGCACCTCCTTATGGCCATACCAAGATCTTGGCCGAGGCCTGAAGGGCGTATTGCAGAATAGCACTCAGCACCCCAGTTCGTGCCCAGTGCACGCAAGCCTGAACGTCTGCGATCCTGTAACCCCTTGGCCATTGCTTGAGGGGTTCGTCGCTCACGGTGCATTCCACAGTCTGTCCGCTTACCCCAGAACGCAAAAACCCCCGCACTGCTGCGGGGGCTTTTGCATGGTAGAAGGAAGAGTTCCTCAGGCGGCCATTGCGATGGCGGTCTCGCTCATGGCGCTTTCGCCGGCAACACCAACAGCGTTCACACGGAAGCTGTAGAACTGGCCGGTCTTCAGGTTACTGATGGCGATGCGCGTCTTGGTGCCCATGGCCACTTTTGTCCAGCCGGTGCTCAATGTAGGATCACCGGTGGTCATAAACACTTGGTAGATGCGGGTACCTCCCACACGCTTCCAATCCAGATCGATGGTGCCTGTCAGTTCGCTGATGTGGGCGATCAGGTCTTGCGGAGCGGGCAACGTGCCTACAGGTTCGGCGCTCTTGCGCACATCGAAACCAGCGCTCAGGATCTTCGCCTTGTCGCCACCGCTGATCGCTTGCACATAGCCCGCAAGTTCCTTCAGCAAGGCTTCCAGGACCACCACCGCCACGCGCTTCGCCTCGAAGCTCACCTTGCCTCCATTGAATAGCACCTCCTTGTTGGCCGCTTCCAACTTGTCGCAGGCGGCTGTAATAGCTGCGAGCGTTGGAGTAGGCGTTGCATAGGTGGCGTTACCGGTAAGCATCGTCACAGTGTTACGGCCTTTTTCCACCAAGGCTGCTGAGGTGAGGCCAACAAGGCCCAGTTTAACAGTGAACACAGTACTCATCGTCTTAGAAATTTAGCGTGCCGGTGAATTCCGAACACAGGGCTTTTTGCGAAAAATGCTGCGCTTTTGTTCGCGATCGCGTGCAGCTATCCGGGAGGCAAGCCCCCCGGCTGACCGGGAGGCGACCCCGGAAAGCTTTGCTGGCAGAGGGTTGTAGCGAGCAAGAAAAACCGGGGGGAGCCCGGGTGCAGCATTCGCCATGCACCTCATTGGGCAGTGCGAACACGGTTCGAAGCCTTCCGAAAGGCACAGCAACCGTGCTCGCGGATCAACATTGTTGAGCCAAGACCTTGCATACTTCTGGCACAACTCAATTCAGTTGAGCCAAGACAACACATACTTCCGGCGCAACTCAATACTGTTGAGCCAGGATATCACCTACTTCTGGCACAACTCAATTCAGTTGAGCCAAGACAACACATACTTCTGGCGCAACTCAATACGGTTGAGCCAGGGCATCGCATACTTCTGGCGCAACCATTTATAGTTGAGCCAAGACAACACATACTTCTAGCGCAACTCAATACGGTTGAGCCAGGGCATCGCATATTTCTGGCGCACCTATATATGGTAAAGGCAGCACTGCATCATGTTCTGCTACGGATCAATTGAGATGCGCCCTTGAACGAATGGTTGGCGGCGATGCCATACTTGGTGGTGTTGCGATGGCGCGTTGCCAGGTGGCCGCCACCGAAGAGGCTCTACGATTCTTGCAAGTGGCGGGTCCATCGCTTAGCAACGCGCGCGGCTCGGCTGCGTACGTCGTTCTTCCGCTCCGCGATCATTTCGCATTCCAACAACTCATCATCCTGGTGCGCAGTTTGCCCCGCACATTGGCCGGAGCCATGGTGCCGATGCCGGGATGGTAGTAGACCACCTGGCCCGCATCACGCTCGGCCACATGCGTGGTGCGGCGCACGTTGGTTATGTCGCGCGCGTACTCGTCGGCGGTGCCGTCGCAGCAGATGAGGATGTTCTTGGGCATAGAGAGAGATGAGCGCACGGACGGATGCTGCTTGGGGCCGCTCTAAATTACTTGGTGGCCTCAAATGCCAAGCCCTTCAGAAGTCCAGTTTCATCTGGTCCCGCCGTCGCGGATAGAACACGCCGATGATGACGAAAGGGTTATCCGCCTTCTTGATGTGGTTGCGGAGGACGGTGCCCAGGAAAAAGGTGATGTCGCACTTGCTCAGGAACTCCCCTTCGTACTTCGCGCGCACCAGCCGCAGCGCTTCTTGTTCGTTCCCTCCAGCGCTGGCCATGCACTTCCAGTAGAGCGCGCCGATCTCCCAGTCTTCGATCATCAGCTTGCGCACTTTCCCGGTCTCGTCCTCGAAACGATAACTGAACTTCCAGGGGATCTTGCGGATCAACTCCTTCGGCTCCACCTGGTCCTCGGGCGCAAACAGGTCAGTTTGTTTGCGTAGCTCCTTGAACATCGGGTCCCAATCCTCGTCGCTGGCTTCGATTACGAAGCCGATGATGCGCTTGGGGGTGTACGCAGCGAGTGAAACCTTCTTCCCATCAGGGCGCGAGTCGGCAAGTAGTTGCTCCATGCTCGTGTACACCTTCTTCAAACAAGCGGCCTTGCGTAGCGCCCATTCGTTCACCGTATCCAAATGGTCCAGCACGACCAAGTCCCCCATGTCCTTGTGTTTGGGTGAATGGCTCTCGGGGCGGAAGTCCTTGGTGCGGCGCTCCAGGTCCAGTTCCACCCAGGTGTACTTCAGGTTGGCTTTGAACTTCCGCGTCTTCAGGTCCATGAGCAGGCCGAGCGGAACAGGGTAGATGCGGATCCAGTCACCGTTCTCCAGCACGCCCGCCGTGCAAACGAGTTCGTCGTAGCTCTTCGAGGGCAACGGATAAGTAGTTACTGTAAGCAAGACCTTGCGACGCATCCGCCCGAAGGTATCCTGAAGAACCTTACAGATGGTGTACAGGCAGCGGCTGCGCACTCAAAGAGGCCAACGAAATCGCGAGGTGCGAACGGTGGCAACAACCGGGGTCGGCCTCGTAGCACATGATGGCCACGCGGTGTTCCAGCTCCACATCGAAGAGCAGGTTCTCCTGCTCGTAGATCACTTCGGGCAGGTAGCGTTTCACGTATTCAGCGAACAGGTTGCGGTACGCCTCGGGACCGTTCAGTTCCTGCCGCTTCTCCGATGCGATGCCCAGCGCTGGACGATGCAGGTACCGGATGCCAGCGCTTTTGCAATAACGCTCCAGTTGCTTCTTGCTGTAGCCGTACTTCATGCTCAGCGCATTGCGCCTTACGTCGCATAGCAAGGTGATGCCCGCGCCCATTAGCTTATTCAGGAAGGCGTCGATGTCCAGGCCCTCGTAGCCAATGGTATATAGGCCCGGTGCCGAAGCCTTCGGCTTGGTGGCTGCAACGGCTTGGTGTTCTTCGGCGTTCAGCAGGCCCTCGGCCATTTCGCTGCGGATGGCGGTATGCGGCAGCAAACGATAGCTCTCATGGACGATATCACGGGTGGTCCACGCAGCATAACGCTCTTCTGTGTGCGCAATGCGCGACCGGTCCTCGATGCGCAAGGCAGTTAGGTGGTCGGTGGCGTCGGCCAAGTGCCATTGGTTCTCTTCTTGGGCCAAGAGGCCGTGGGCCACCAAGGCTCTTAGGTCCTGGGTGGCTTGGAAGCTATACGCGCCGAACTTGTACGGCACGAAACTGAAGAGCGGCTCCTTGCGATCCTGCAGGGACAACAACAGCAATTTCATCAACCGCAAACGGTCCAAGGTGCCGCCGTGGGCGCGCAGCAAGGCAAGGAGATAGCGACGGCGGTAGTACACACCGCGAATGTATGGCCGCGTTCGGCGCCTGGTCGCGTTGCGAACAAGCGTTACCCACGGTCGCGGTGGAATGCGTGTGGCGCACCGGGCAACGCGGGGCCGTGTTCTCCTTGCGCGCTGATAGAGGCTCCACGGGTCACCTGGTCCGCATCGCGCACCGCCACATGCGTGGTGCGGCGCACGTTGGTGATGTCACGCGCGTACTCATCGGCGGTGCCATCGCAGCAGATGAGGATGTTCTTGGGCAAGGTTGCTGTGGTCTGTATAGACTAGGGATGCAATCCCGCTGTGATGGTCGGCTAAAGAGCTGGGGCTACACAAGTGGACCGACCGCTTCGACACAGATCCCTACATTCGGAACAGGCGCGACAACTAGAGACGTTCACGCCCCACATTCTGAACTGCCGTGAAGTCGGTGGACGGACTGTTGAAAACTAACAAGCCCTCGGCGCACAACCCTACAATGAGACCGCGCGTCTACTTGCAACCATGGCATCCCAGACCCTACAAGACCTCATCAACGAGAGGTGCTGCCCAATCCGTGTGCGCGCCATCTTCGAAAAGTGCATCGGCCCGGAAGTTCTCAACCGGGCAGTCCGGCGTGACCTGACCGCGATGGCGGCATTGGTCTATGTCCCGGAGAAAGGGCGCACGGGCCTCGAAAAACTTGCCGATGCCATCTACAAAAGCGTGGTAACCCGTCTAAGTAGCGACCAGAACAAGGACCTACAAGCCCCAGAGGTGCGCAGTGAGGCGTACGCGTTCATCCGGGATGCCATCAACACTACGCTTTTAACAAATACGAACGTGAGTTTCTGGAAGGCATCGGACCCTTGGGCATATATTGCGACCCAATGCTATCAAGCGGTCATCAAAGTGCTTTCTGCTCGCCGTGCTGGTGGGCATTAATCGATTGGCATGGATAGGTCAGGGGAGTCAAAGGACGGTCACCACCATGATCAACGTGGTCGTTTTGCGGCACAATACGAGCACTCGCTAGGCGCTTCGTTCAAGGCGGAATTGCAGATTGTGAGTTGTAACAAGGGCGACGAGATAGATGAAAGCTCTACTGACTATCTCGACCGGCTGGACGAAAGTTTCAGATCTGCTGTCGAGGCCGTTTTCGAGGCCATGAAGGGATCGGCTGCGAATGACCTGCACCAATGCCTCCGAGCATCTTCAATCGTCGACCCCCGCTTGGTTCATTGGATCAAGGAGTCGAAAGCCACAACGGTCGCGGCCTTTGCGAAGCATGTGGCCCGCTTGGATCGGGGGGCGGCGGGCACTGCCCCACAGCCTCGGCTTAAGGTGGTGCAGGGTTAGTAGTAGCGGCCACCGCAGCGTGCCCGAGCCACTTTCGCACCTGCACATCATTGCTTACCAACACTGGTAGTTAAACCTACACCTTGAGGTCACCACTGCGGTCCGTACTAAGCACTTGTACCGGCACTATCAGAAAGTTCAAGACGGCTTTTTGTCTTTCTTGGTTGTCGGTCGCATGGTCGAAAGAAACGCCTCGAGCTGTTTCGCTTGCCCAGTAACGAGCTTCTCCAATCTGCGATTCTGCTCGGCAAGTAACTCGGTCATGCTCTGGTCCGAGTTCAGGGATCTTTTTGGTAGTTGCACGCGAGAGGCCTGCTCCAGCCGCAGATTTCGCGTTCGCTTTTCAATTTCATCCCAGGCATCAACAAGTGCCTTCGCCATGTTCTCTGATCCGCTGATCGCGGTGAGACTTCCCCAACTCAAACCATAGTCGAAGTCCATAGCAGCCGAACGATTCCAACGTCCTACAATGGCAAGTTCTATCGCTTGGTCAGATACCAGATTGTTCCGGCTAGCGAGTCTTAGTTTGTCTTCCTTGCTCAGTGGCTTGTAGCGTTGGTCATAGTTCTCAAATAGAGTCGGATCTAACTCAATAACAGCCTCCGCGTCAATCGGTATTTCACCTTGGGGGGTATGATCCTCTGGCTGCTCTGTGGGGTTTACATTCTCGTCGATGCCCAGATCCATTGGCAACGGGTATCGATACTTCTTCCAGTTACCGCCTCGTGCGATATACTCAAACGCATGCTGAGGCTCCCCCTCCCCAATGCGGTCATCTTTTGGTGGCATCCTGAACCATCCAGGCATCACCAAGCGCTCCATTGGTGCGCCAGCCGTCTTGCACATCACCTCGCACACGCGGCCTTCCCAACCATCGCTGAATTGGAGTGTCCCCTTATTAAGCTTCCATTTCGTCAGCTGCGATACCATTCTACACATGCGCGATGCAAGGTCTGGCGGATAAACGCCTCGCTTGTGATCGAATCGCCCCGGACGTATGGCCGCCGCATCCAATCGGTCGATGTAGTTGGTGGCCAGCACATACACGAAATGATTGCCCTTCGCAGCCTTGTTCAAATCCGCCAGTTTCGGCAGCATCGCTGCGGTCAAAAAGGAAAAGATGCTTTTCACTTCCTTCTGCTGATCCCGGTCTGCTATCACTGTGTCGAACTCATCGAACAGGATCACCACCCGCGTCAATAGGCTGAGCGCGCGCATCACAACAGCAGTTTGTACTTCCACCGCCTCCGTTCCGCGTATGATCAACTGGCTCGGTGTGATCTCCACCATTGGAACCGCAGCGCTTGCTGCCAAACCTTCTACAATCGTTGTCTTCCCTGTTCCTGGTGGGCCATACAAGATCATGGACGACATCGGATCTCTATCACCCGTTGTTCGCGGCACCAGCCAACGCCGCAACTTTTCCATATCATAAGTGAGCATCTTACGCTTGCGTCCAACACGCTCCCAGTCCAAACATGCCAGCCCGATGTCCGAGCACATCAGTTCGTCCATCTTGGTCCGAGTTCCCAGGCTGGCTGGTGACTTGTGGTTGAAATGTGCGAGCACCCGTGCGTTTATCTGTGCGTCCAACATCCGCACAATACGGTCAAGCGCTAATATGTTCACACACGTTATCCACATTGTTCCTTTGTCGCCGACACCGGTCAAGCGGCTTCGCGACCAGGCCATCAATTCGTCTGCATCGCCGGCCACGCGCTTGCTAACCCACGCGTCCAACTTATTCGGGTCCGGCTTGGCAGCCCCGCCTATTGAGCCGGGGTTAATGATGCCCACCTCGAAGTACTGCACCATTCGCCGCACCGTCTGCACACACGGCTTATAGCTCGGATTGGTCATCAATTGCGCCATCGCCCCGATCGTATGCGCATTGTTGGGTATGCGCACGGTGTCGTCATCACTTTCATAGAATGCGGGCCCAGGTGGAATCACGCCCTCTTGGTCTATCGCGTTCTCTAGAAGCTCCTTTGCCTTTTTGAAGGAGGGCTGATGTTCATTCATTGACATGGTGCTTGCGCAACTCACCGCAAAGGCGAGCTCTTGCGCATGCGAAACCTCACCTTCCTCCTCTGATCGCAGAAGTATAGTATTCACCCTGTTGGTCATGAACCCGTAGACCGGCACCAAAAGCCCTTTCACGCGCACACCGCTTCGCTCGAACACTTCAGCCGCTCGAAGGAATACACTCAGCTCCCAGCTCTTGTCCGCCTTAGGGGTCTTCTCAGGTTCGGGTACCTTCTTTCGGTCTTTCGGAAAATAAGATCCTATGTAGGCCTTCACTCTGTTCATGCGATGCAAGAACAAAGCATGGGCGGATGCAGAACGCGCATCCATAGCACCCGACTCGTCCTTCTTCCTGTCCAGGTGGCCTTTCTCCCCCTGCCTCCATCTTTCAATCGGGCCATCGCAAGCTTCAATGACGTCAAGCGAATTGTAGATGTAGTCATCTACCATGCGTGCTGCGCTGTGAAGAAAGCTTCGCACAGCTTCGCAAACTTCTTCGGGGTCCTTTCGATCGATATCTTCGAGTTCCTTTTTGGCTGCACTGGGTAAATCGAACATTGTTTTCTCCTCGTACTCGTAGCACAAGGAGAGAATTCCTGTTGCTACTCGTTCCACTTCCGCATTGCACCACGCGTTGGCAAGTGGCAGCACTGGAACTTCGCGCCTCCCCTTCTCTGCCGCATTGCCTTCCCGTGACCCTTCTATCTGACTGATGTAATTGGTGTGTTTGGCTAGAATCCTTAGGAAGACCGCCGTGTTTCGCAATCGGCTTTCAAGGTTACCCACCCCCCTCGCTACCTCCATGGTCACAAAAGTGGAAGATGCCCGCGAATTCACACCCGCCCGGGCGCCACCAAAGGTCCAGTCAGGTTCACCGATGGAATACAGTTCACGTAGCGCGGTGTATAAACAGAAAATGAATTCAGGATCGATAACGGCCCCAGCATAGTCCAATCGCGCACGTAAGTGATAAGCTGCAGTGAATACTGCAAGCTTGTCATCAACCCAGATTTCATAGGCCTTCTTGTTCCCAACGAAAGCTCCGTTGGCATCCTTGAATAGTGGGAATCCGTTTGTGTGATCCGGCACTACTGGGTTTTTGGGGAATGCACCCCGTGTTTCAGCCCAATGCTTTGTGCGCTTGGCTGCAGCGACCTTCGTATTGCCACGCGGGTTAATATTCACGGGCCATTCGGGCTTATGTGGCTCGCCGCCAAACAGATCCAACACCGCAGCCTTCGCCTTTACACGGTTCAAAAGCACATCTGCGGCGGCATGTGGATCTGTCTCATCCCATGCCGCCTTGTCGCCGCCATGTTTCAGTAACCCCTTTATACCCTTGTTCCTTAGCTCTGTCGCTCGCTTCCGCAGCTCATCCAGCTCCAACAGTTCCGGCAATTCATCCTTCAGATCCGCTTGGTTTGTTCCCTTGGTTTCCATGGTACATCAGTTCGTCTATCCAACAAAGCGAGGCGCTGGCTCAAAATTGTTCTTCCACACGCCATGCGTCATCAGTCAACTACTTCTTCCCGTTGGTTCCTTGTCTCGCCTTAATTTCGTCTGCGAGCACTTTCTGGTAATGTTCAATGGTCAACATTAAGCCCTCTTCCATGCTCACCTTAGGCTCCCAGCCTAGCAACTTCTTGGCCTTGGTAATATCCGGCAACCGTTCCTGGGGGTCATCGAGCCTTTTCCCCGTGTCCCGGCGTGGAACGGGCTTGCTGAGGGAACCGGTCATAGCGATTATTTTCGTTGCAAGCTCCTTGATCTTTATTTCACCATCGGGGTTGCCTATGTTCACAGGCATCCTCACATCCTGTTGCTGGTCCCAGTCCTTGGCGAACATCGGATATTCAGGCTCAGGGGCTTCAAGCAACGCTATCAGCCCGCTGATCAGGTCGCTCACATAGCAAAGGCTCCTGGTCTGCGTTCCGCAATGCACCTCCTGCTCCCCCTCTCTACAAGTAAGCTCGAGATCTTCGTTGAACAACGCACGCTTCACGAACTCACTCACCACTCGCTGATCATCATGGCGCAGGTAGGGTCCATATGTATTGAAGATTCGAGCGATCCGTATCTGAAGGTCCGGGTTCAAGCGGTGGAAGTTGACCACAAGCGCCTCTTGGAACCGCTTTGACTCGTCGTACATGCTCCTTACGCCTACAGGATTCGCATTGCCGAAATAGGTCTCCACCAACGGTTCCTTGGGGTCGCCATACACCTCGCTAGTGCTCGCTATTAATATCCGAGCCCGCTTGCGCAACGCCAGATGTAGCATGTTCAGCGCCCCACCGGACCCTACCATCATAGTTCCGATGGGATCCCCTTTGTACCAAGGGGGAGAGGCGAGACAAGCGAAATGAAGAATGTACTTGATCGCGACTTCCTCTGCGCATGCCTGCACAGCAGCGCTGTCGCACACGTCCAATCTTCTGCCGGTGAACTGTCGCCCAAACTGCGCTTTCAGTTCTTCGAAGTTCTGGCGTCGGCCCGAACTGAAATTGTCCCAACCAACAACGTGATACCCCCTTTTCAAGAAGTGCTCGCACAGGTGCCGTCCAAGAAAGCCAGCAGCTCCCGTGATGAGGACCGCTTC
This sequence comes from Flavobacteriales bacterium, assembly GCA_031410075.1. Classification (GTDB taxonomy): domain Bacteria; phylum Bacteroidota; class Bacteroidia; order Flavobacteriales_F; family PHOS-HE28; genus PHOS-HE28. Next base: position 4,733 of record JANNYL010000345.1, on the reverse strand, counting down.
GCCTGGCTTTGCTTTATCATACTCCTGCTCTGGTGGTATTGCTCCTTCCATGTGGTGGTTTGTTGGGTTTTATGTGTCTCAAATGATCATCGACTTGGCCTTCAGGGCACAGGACCAAAGTAGCCGAACTGGTTCGATGCTCTAACAGTTCTATTCAGCGCGTACTCGAAAACTGTTTCATGTTCCGGCAGAACCGCAAGATCACCATGATTGCACCAATTGCGCGGTGATCACAGCGATGAGCGCAACGGCCGCAACTTGGGACACTCTGAAAATACGCTCTACTTGTTGCTGAGCGCCTTGTGTCATGTTCTGTTCCACGAACTCACCACCGCTCTCGGCCTGTGTCCAAGATTGTAGGTGCCTGCCTTGAACAAACGGTTCGGTTTCATACCACGCCCCTTGAGCCGCCCGTGGGGCGTTCAAATTGAGTTCAACCTCCACTTTGGCACGCATGCACATGATCTCAAGGATCCGCTGCCGCACACGGCGTGAGGCGCGTTTGCCAAGCTCAGCCACCACGATAGCCAAGGCTGGTGCCAACAGCACAACCCCCTTTTCAACAAGACCTACTGCTTGCATGAAGCCCGCAACACCACCACCGAGAAGCAAGGTGATGAAGCCTGAATAAAAGGCCGTACGCCGATGATGATGTTCAAGGAAGAAGGCCTCTTCTTTCCAGCACTTTTCAAGCAGTCCCCAAAGTCTTTCCTCGGTCATGATATTTATTGTGCCATTGATCTTGGTCCATTCGCTTTCGCGTAGTCCGTTCACCTTAGAAGGCTTCTGCCAACCATGGAAAAGCAACAACTGTCGCTGCCTTCCTCATGGGCAGAGCTTCACAAAACCTTGTTGCCAAACATAGAAAGCGGCGATCGCATTGAGCAAGACGAGTGTCAAGTGAATGCTGATGGTAACCCTGCCCAGCCTGCTTGGTGTGCCGAACATCCTACGTTCCTTCTTGCGGGTTCCGGAGTGCTCATAACCCAAGCGTCTGTTTCCGCTTTGAAGGAAATGTTCCTCCAGGTCTGCCAAGTGTTTTCGGAGTTTGCACAAGACATGGTCCAGTGCCCGACCATATCGCCAACAGAACAGGGTAAGCACGGCGGGAGAGCAGAGTTGAACCAGTTGCAGCGGCGAGTGGGCGTCCCCATAGTGTGAGAAGGTCCATGACCACACGAGGCCTGTTCCGGCAACGGCCCAGAATAGAAGTCGTCGCGCCTGCTCAATGGTGTGATCAACCTCTGTTCGGAGGGCATCGTATTGCTGTAACAGGAACTGATCAGTGGTTGTCATCATTGGTGTTGCGCTGCTGAACTCGGGCGTGCGCTTGGTGAAAGTTGTCTTGTGTTGAATCAATTCTTGTTCAGGGCATCTATCAACCGCTCGTTCCGCCTCTCTGCCCGCGAATCGCTTAAGGACACAAGCGCCCAGATCACGGCGGGCAACCATCCGATCAGCGTGATCTGCAACACCAAGCAAATGAGGCCCGCGAAGACCTTCCCTCTGAGCAGGAAGGACAGCCATGGGAGCAGTATGGCGAGGAGCGTCATGTTGAGGTAGATCGGTGTGTGGTCGTTCAGGCGGTTATCACTTCATCCACAAAAAGCTCCTTCGCCTTAAAATCATCCGTGTTCGTCAACATGGAGTGTTCTTCCAGTTCCTTGATGAGTGTCTTGATGGGTACGGCAGTTTCCGGTGTATGACCATGCACGTTCTTCATGGTGGACATCATCGTCTTCAGTGGTCCTTTGTTATTGCCCTTCTTCTTGAACATGTTCCACAAGGTCTTCGGCGTGGCGTTGCGGCTGCCGTGGTGGCCCACTTTGTAGAGGTCCGTATCGGCGAGCAGGGCGCGGTTCTTCTTCGCATCGGTCGTGTGGTGGAGCACATGTTCCCAATTCTCGATCTGGGCATCGCCGGGGAAGAGGAGCTTCTTGCCGCCGAACTCGAAGAGCAGGATGAGGCTGGTGTTGTTCATCTGCCCATCCAGAATGGTGACCATCTCCAGCAACTGGGCACCGCGGCTGGCGCGGATGCGGGGCACGATCCACCGCACCTCTTGCGGGAACTCCGTTTCCGGCATGCGGTGCTTGGGTGCGAAGGGCGATGTGGCATGGGACACGTAAGAACTGGCGGCAGCTCCGCGCTTCAGCCAGAACTCGGCGGCGTCGGTGCTGCGTTGTTTGCTGATGTCCGGGTATTGCTCCAGGGTGGGCGGGCCGAGCACATGCACCTTCACACCGGGCAGCAGGATCTCCAGCCCGGTCTTCATGCCATAGTGCAGGTATTCGTTCTTCGTGCCCATGTTCATCAGGTTCTTCACGGCGCTGAGGTTGGACACGTTATCCTCCCCCAGAAACGCCAGTTGACCTTGGAGGCGAACGCCCAGGTCCTCCTTCAGCCCCTGCACTTCATGCACCACAGCAGCGGAGAACGCGTGCATGCTCTGCAAGCCGAGGGCGTGCAGGCCGCTGGCGCGGTTCGTGGCTTTCGGTTTGCGCGCATTCTCCGGCAGTTTGGGATCCTCGGTCCATGGCTGCAGCACCAGATTCGGTTTCAAGGCGCGCAGGATGTCGCCGGTTCCGTCCACTTTGCCGGTGGTGGCAAAACCGCTGATGTGGTCCTTGTGCCGGTGCGTGGCCACTACAGCGTGCAGTTTGCCGCCCGTGCGCGTGCGGATGTCCTTGACGACGGGCAGCAGTGGGGCCGCCTCCTTGAGGATCCCCTTGCGTTTCCCGGCCGGGCGCTTATCCGGCGTGCGGGTGCTGCCGCAATCGATGAGCACATGCCGCTCGCCGGTGCTGCCGGCGTAGTGGAAGGTGAGCAGGAAGCAATCGCCGAAGCCCACTTGGTAGCTGCGTATGGTGGCTTTAGTCGGTTTCATGATCGTGGTCTTCAGGTCCGTGGTCCTCCCATCCATCACCGCAAGGTTTGCCGGCCTTGGTGCCCTTTACCGCCCGGTTGAGGTGAAGCAGGCCGAAGGCGGAGAGTTTCGCGCCAGGTTTGCGCGCGGGCTTCTGGCGCAGGTAGTAGCCGGTTTCGGCCAGGTAGCGGATGCGCTCGCTCTGGCGTTCAACGCTCGTGAGCCGGTTGTGGATATGGAACTTCAAGCGGCCGTACTCATCAAAGATGAGCACACCGCCGCCGTAGAGGTACACCTCGCGATCATCCGGCAACAGGGCCTTGCTGGGACGTTTGTACTTGTTGGCTCTTAGTTCCTCGGGCTTGAGGCGCAGGATCTGGATGTACTCGGCCACGGTCTCGTGCAGCACGAAACCATCTTCGCCCACGCGCACGCAGGGCCGCACACTCTGCACTTTCGAGAAGGCACCTTCGCGCAGGCGCAAGGGCTTGCGGTTCTCCCAGATGAAGCGGAACACCTCATCGTGATCGTGCTGCATGCTCTCGAAGTGGGTGCGGTCGTACACGATGGTGCCGAACTTCTCCTCGTCCGGTTCGCCCCACACGCCTGGCTCGCTATCACCGAACTTGGAGGTGGGGGTAATGCCATAGGTGGCGAACGTGGCAATGAGCTGCTCGCGGAAGTTGTAGCGCGAATCGTCCGGATTCAGTTCGCGATCGGCGGTAACCAGCGCGCTGAGGTAGTCGCCGAAGGTGAGGTGTACGGGTGGGCAATAGTCCAGCGCGCGGATGCACATGGTGAGCAGCCGATCGGCGATGATGCGGCCTTCGTCCACCACGCGGGCCAGGTCCATGGTACCCCCGGACCCATCGGCCAAAGGTTCAAGGCGTTTCGCCCATACCTCCACCATGGCCCCGAGAACGGCAGCCACGAGCACTTCGCCCCGGCGGTGTGGCTCCATGAATTCCTCGGTGTTCAACAAGCCTGTTTCAGCCGTCAGCTCCACGGACTTGCGGAGGGGTTCGCCGCGCACCTGCGCCATCTCTTGCCCCATTTCCTCGGCCATGCGGAAGAGGGTGTTCTTCCGCAGCTTGATGGCGGTGAGCTCTTCCTTCGGCACCCGCTTCTTGCCTTTGTGAGAGGCGAACATCAGGGCCTCCACCACTTCCTTCACGGAGAACACGCTGAGCAGGGCTACGATGTCCGCAAACCCTTCGTGGAAGGCGGCCTGGTCCGGTGAGGAGGGATCGGTGTATCGCTCGCGCAGGCCATCGAGCAGGGCGTGACAGGTCTCGTGCGCGACCACGTCGTGGCTGAGGCAGCTGAACACCGTGCGCCCCGGCTTGCCCTTGGTGCCCGGCGTGGCGAAGTAGCCGAAGTAGAGCGCTTCATCCTCCTTGGAGTAGAAGGCGTTGGCCTCCACGAAGGCATGCGGCACCACTTTCAACTGGTGCCCGCCGAAGCTCCAGCTTACCCGGCGGCCGAGCGCCTGCTCGAAGCGGCAGAGGGTGCGCATGACGATGGCGTACACGTTCTGCTGGTGGAACTTGGGATCGGTGAGCAGTTGCTGGTCCGAGGGATAGGGCTTGGTCTTCTTCGTGCTCCCCTTCTCCTGCTCTTTCGGTCCGTAGGGATCCAACTTACCCGCCACCGGCTCCCACGGTTTCAGCAGCGCGTTGCTGCTGGCGTCGTAGTCCACCACCTGCACGCGGTACCCGGTTGGTCCGTTGCCCATTTCTTCATACGGCACACGCACCTGCGCGCGCAGCATGCCGTTCTCGCCAGGCACCAGAGGGTCCTGAGCGATGACCGTGAGGGTGCGCCAGCGAGGGCTGTGGCGGTCACCCTTATGTGGGGGGGATTTGCG
>JANNYL010000344.1:0-3161 GCA_031410075.1 Flavobacteriales bacterium | reverse complement strand
GTAGCGTTTCTTGTTCTTGTTCACGGCGTTCAGCATTATGCGTTTGTAGTTCGCGTTCTTCGTTTGCTCGTGATCGAAGATCGTTAGGTTCAGGTAGTAGAAGAGCAGGTCCTCGTCGGCATTCACGGCTGTTAGTTGTGGCTCCACAACAGCCAGGCTCTGCTCGTAATTGGCGAAGCTGGCAAAGTATTGCGCGAGACTCAGGTAATCGTGTTCCGCCATCGGAATGCTCTTGTAATTGCGGCTGATGTACTTGATGCTTTCATCTTTCTTGGCGTACTCCCCCTTCGCCATATGCAGTTCTGCCATGATGATGTGGTGGTTGATCATCATGCGCTTCACGAGCGGCTCCGCGATGCCTTTGGAACGTAACGACTCGATCTCGCGCATGAACTGAGCAGGGTCGATCGTAATAGCTCCACCCTGCAACCACACACGGAATTTCACCGCGCACAGATTGTAGTTGATGTGCGCGTCCTCGGGTAGCAGTCGTTGTAATTCCAGCAGCGCGGTGTACGTAGTGAACGCATCGCGTGGGTCCTGGAAATACCGGAAGGCCGTTCGGCTATTGATCAGCGCGGCATAATCGCGCTGCACGGGCACTTCCATTTTGTCGAGGAAGGTCGCAGGCAGTTCTTCGTCCATGATACGCTCCATCACGGTGTTCTGCAACTCACGCGCACGAGCGATGTTCTTGTCGCCAAGCGCTTTTTCGAACTGGCGTATCAACTGGTCCTCCTTCAGCCCTGCCAGTCCGTCCTTGCGCTGCAGGTCGAGGGTGATCATCGCTTTACGGTGGAGCGCAAGCACTGGTTCGAGCTGATCGGCCACGCGTTTGTCGAGGAGCCGCTTCTTCACTTCGGATTTTGGCAGTTCCGCGAGAGCGGCATTCGAAGTGAGCGACACGTCATTCAGGAATTCAACCCAGTTCTCACTCGCCTGCACGGTGGTTTCGATGCTCGGTGATTGGAAACTCTGCAAGGCGTTCACGATGCTTTGTGCGCGTTTTTGCTGCAGGTCGATATTGCGCTGTTCGGGTCCTTCAACACTGCTGTACGCTTCGATGCGTATGCGTTTGATCGTGAAATCAGTAAGGCGGAGCGAATCGTAAAGTGGCTGCAGGTCTTTCGGTGAGTATTCGCTCTTGTTGCGTTCGAAGGGAATGGTGAAATGCATCGCCTTTCGTTTCACGATGCTACTGACGCGTGCGTTCCGGGTGGTATCGAACTGGTCACCATACGTGAGCGTATCCATATAAAGTCCCATATTCAGCAGGTCCCAACGATAGCTCTGCAGATCATAGAACGAGTTGTAGTAACAGACATGTCGGTCCTTCAGGATCACGAGGTTCAGTTCGTAGAATTCCTTAACGAGGTGGGTCGGCAAGCGGCCGACTTTCACAGCTATGCCGCCCGGGCCTACCTGTTTACTTCGTTTCAATTCGGCGAGATAGGTGGGCTTCAGCAGCGTGCCTTTGTAAAAGTTGGTTTGCTTGTGCGGTTCCGCATCAGTACACGTGTACATGCTACGCGGGATCACATCCACCGCGACCCCATCACTTGCACGTTTGAAGAGCACATTGAAGAAGGCTTCATTGGTAACCACGAACCAGATGTCGTTCTTCTCATCGGCAAAAAGCCCGAACTGGACTTCCTTCGGCTTCGCTTTGAGCGCAGCCAGACAATCACCACATTTCTCTTGTAGCGCATCTCCGGGATCCTTGATGTCCCAGGTGCCTTGGGGGCACAGGTCGATGGTGCCGTAGAGCAGGATAAAGATCAAGAACGAGCGTCGCATAGTGGGTGCTTGACAAAGCTTGTTGTCAGAATGCAAAGGTGACCACGAAGGAACGCGTTGCGGCTATGCTAACAAACTACGCAGTGCCCCAGCGAGTGCAGGGTACTTGAGCTTGAGCCCGGAAAGCAATAGCCTTTCGTTGCTGGCACGTGACCCTTTCAAAAGCACATCACTCAACTCACCGAGTGCAAGATCCAACGCGAAGGCAGGAACGTTCGGCAAGAAGAACGGCTTGTGCAATACGTTGGCGACCGCACGCATGAATTGGGCATTGGTCGGTTGCTCTGGAGCCACCACGTTGTATGCTCCGAGCATTCGTTCATCTTCTACCGCAGTGCGATACGCCTGAACGAGGTCATCGATATGGATCCACGGCATCCACTGTTTTCCACTGCCCAGTGCTGCTCCCAAGCCGAAGCGGATAGGAGCGGAGAGCTTTGGTAGCGCCCCTCCTTCGCGCGCCAGAACAATGGGCGTGCGCAGTTTCACCACACGTGCGTTCGGGTTCCATTCATCGGCCGCATTCTCCCAATCCGCCGATAGTTGACCAATGGTATCGTTGCCCGCAGGATCGGATTCCACGAAGATGCGTTCGCTGGTGATCGCACCATAGAAGCCAACGCCGCTGGCACTGATGAACGACTTCGGCCATAAGCCATGCGCCTTCGCAACTTTCAGAAGAAGTCTCGCAGCACCACTGCGGCTTGCGTATAGTTCCTTCATACGCGCAGGTGTCCAGCGTTTGTCCGCAATACCTGCACCGCTCAGGTGAATGATGGAGTCCACGCCCTCGAGCGCTCGTTCATCCACGGTGCTTTTAGCCAGGTCCCACACAAAACGCGTCACACCTCCTGCTTTGCCTGCAGAACGGCTCAGCCAGCGCACCGAATGACCATGGGCGAGCAGTTCAGCCGTGAGTTTATTACCTATTAGGCCACTACCGCCAGTGATCAGAATTTTTGCCATGCGCCGAAGGAACAACGCCGCGCACAGTTCCGTTCACGATCAACAGATCATTGACGATCTCAACGCACCAACTCGAAGTGCTCCACATGGACGGTGCTGCTTCCGATCGTTCTGAGCAGGTAGTGTCCGTTCGGCAATTCACTATGCAGGTTGATCTCCATTGTTCCATTCCGTGGAGCAGGGCGAGGCATCGCGACCAGTCGTCCTTGCGCGTCGAGCATCTCGATCCGTTGTACACCATCGCTGAAGGACAGCGTGAGTGAACCGGTGCTGGGGTTCGGGAAAAGGAAGATCGGGTTCGCTTCAATACCCGGAACGGATAAGCCCAAGCACGCCGGATCGTTCGGCTCCAATAGCGAAATTGAAAGGCAAGCCGTTGCGTTCGCGCAAGGCGCAGT
>JANNYL010000343.1:0-6829 GCA_031410075.1 Flavobacteriales bacterium | reverse complement strand
AGGCCAGTCGAATGTACCTGCCTAAATACTACGGTTCCCACATCAGATCATGGATCATGGGCTTCAGGAGGCTGTCGACAGTGGACATGTTGCCGCCCAAGTGGTTCACCATACTAGATCCACCCCAGATGAAACTACTGGGGTAGGTCGGCAGTTCATCTTTGAATGGGCAAAGCGCGTAATCTTTTTCATCACAGTGCTCATCGAGAAAATCGCCAACGATCTCGCCTTCGCATAACCTGCCTGCGAAAAAGACATTGGCGCTTGGCGAAAATTCCGATCGAAGTCCATGATCCTTGTTGTAGCCTGCCACGAAGAAAATGCCCGCGATCGTTGTGGCAATAGCACCGGCCCATGTAAGCCAGAACCTTTTTGACGACTTGCGCAACAGAATGACGGCCCCGGCTGCAAGCGCCAGGAACAAGAGACCCATCGCCACATGCGAATTGTGCGTGATCAAAAAGAAGAACGAACAGATCCACAAAAAGACCTGTTTAACAACTCCGATACTATGACCTTTGAACAAAAGGAAAAAGATCAACGCAAGCATTGGTGTGACCGCGTCGGGCATGATCTCCGCCATATACCAAGGCATGCTCGTGCAGATCATAAGCACTGAAAGCAACAGAAGATGGACGCGCCAAACAGTGGTCCCGGTTGGCAAGAATTGCTTCAAGGTTTCGTACAGGAGCCACGCGACCATTGCTCCTTGAAAAAGCACAACGGTCCAAAGTGTGCTTTGCCACGTAACCGCTCTAATGATCAGGCCGTAACCAATTGGTCGATCATCCGGAGGCAACAAGGTGAACGATGAACGGATGTAGGTTCCTGAATCGGAATAGACCAAAGGGTAGGAATTGATGAATGCGATCGCACTGACCAAGAAGGCACAGCCTATTAGATAAGCGTACAGTCGCCACCGTGATCTCATGAGCATGCCGAGATCGGAACGGTTGATCCTGCCTGATCCCTTTTCCTTTCGGTGGAACGATTCGAATCCATCTGAAGTGACGAAGATCGTAATTCGGAACGCCGTGGTGGCGGCACCCTCGTTATTATTGTCCACTCCCGTGAAATACGAACACAGAACCAATAACCAGAACCTCGAACGGTTTCTTTTCCCAGGGGCCGTTGTCGTTGGCTGCTTTACGGTGCTAGCGACATTTCTGCGCGCAGGGGAGGGGGAGTTGCGCTTCTTCTTTACTTCTGATACGCTCTACTTGCCGTCGATATATCGAGACATCTTCATTGATGGAGGCCGTCTTTCGGATTGGTGGTTGAACGCTGCTCCGAATTTTTTCCCGGACATGGGCCTGTACTTTTTGTTGCATTGGATTTTGGGCAGTTTCATCGTGACCGCGTACGTGTATCCAATGGTTCAATTTGTGATCATATCATTGCTTTTCCGTGCTATTTCTCGTGAAAGCGGAATGATCACGGATGATCGACCTGTTGCTTTTGGCGTTCTCTTGCTTTCGCTCGTTGTGGTAACAGGTTTGTGGGGTGCGGACTTCGGTTTCGCTTTCCAACTGCTGGTGAATTCATGGCATATAGGTGCTTTTGTGAACACATTGCTCTGTACTTGGCTCCTTTTGCGGGTGTTTACCGGCCAGAACAAATGGCGGCTCGTCCCCCTGGCGTTGGCGATCATAGCGGGGGCCGCCTCTGACAAACTTTTCTGGGTCATGTTCTCCATACCGGCGGTGATCTCTTGTGTACTGCTTGCAAGACAAGCGCATGTAAGATGGCTTGGGCTGATAAGCGCCGCGGTAATTGCAATGGGCACATGGGCCGCGGACATATCCCTCAAGAGCTTGGACGCAGCGTGGCCTTTGGTGATCGAACGGCCATACCAGTACATGGCGTTCGAACGGATCGCCTTCTCATGGGGCAGGTTCCTTGAAATGCTCCGATCCTACTTGACGGGGCATGCCTTGACGGCCTTCCTCGTTGGACTTGGTCTTCTTGTGATGTTCTGGTCGATGGTGCGTGGTTGGCAAGTGTTACGGTCCTGGATGAGGGATGCCGTGGGAACCGATCAGCGACCTCTTCTTGTATACTGGATGATGGCGATGTTCTTTCCGTTCGTGCTCCTGGTTCCTGTTATGAACGGATCATTCGATGGCCTCGATTCGCTCCGTTATGATTTTGCGGTATTCGTTCTTGCGCCCATGGTGGCAGGTGTCTGGTTAGCTCAGCGGGCTGGTCGCAAGGCTGGGATGCTGGTGGGTTTGGCGATGTGCTTGATCGGATTGCCATCCTTGTGGGTTTGCGTTTCATCTGGTAACAGCTATCACCGGATAGCCCAATACAAACCCGAACGAGTGGTTGCATTGGATCATATGGCCAAGGAGCTCCACCTTACGAACGGCATTGCTAATTATTGGGACGCCAAGCTCATGACGATGTTCTCGGACGAGAACCTGATCGTCATGCCCGTGTTCGACGACCTTGGTGTAATGCTCCATGTTAACCGGGAAGAAATGTACTATCGATCAGCCCGGAAGAAACAGGACCCGTTGATGTACGATTTCGTGGTGTTGCATTCGGAGCTTACCAACGAGAACATGACGCGCATGTTGGGCCGGGAAACATGGCAGCACTCAAATGAGGGTGTTGAGGTTCTTACAATGGCGCCATGGCCATATGATCCAGCTACACGAAGACCCCTGGGTGCTGGTCATTGATCTTCAAAGGGGATCGGCAGCGGTCATATCATCATCTCCAACACATCCCCCTCCACCACCAACCTTCCCTCCGTCTTCGCGCGTATCTCATCCACGCTCACCCCCGGCGCGCGTTCCAGCAGTTTGAACCCTTCCGGCGTCACATCAAATACACCCAGGTCGCTCACGACCTTCTTTACGCAACCGACACCGGTAAGTGGGAGCGAACACTTCCTCAACAGCTTGCTTTCGCCTGCTTTGTTGGTGTGCAGCATGCACACAATGATGTTCTGCGCGCTGGCCACGAGATCCATGGCACCACCCATGCCTTTCACCATTTTGCCGGGGATCTTCCAATTCGCGATGTCGCCGTTATCAGCAACTTCCATTGCGCCGAGCACTGTGAGTTGAACCTTTTGTGAGCGGATCATCGCGAAGCTGGTGGCGCTGTCGAAGATGCTGCTGCCCGGCAAAAGCGTTACCGTTTGCTTTCCTGCGTTGATCAAGTCCGCGTCTTCTTCGCCCTCGTATGGAAAAGGCCCCATGCCGAGGATCCCGTTCTCACTTTGCAGCGTTACGTTGATACCTGCAGGTATATGGTTGGCTACCAATGTGGGGATCCCAATACCGAGGTTCACGTACCAGCCGTCCTGCAATTCGCGCGCTATGCGCCTGGCCATTTGGTTTTTGTCTAAGGGCATGATCGAAATGTTGAAAGGCCTGAGTTGGTGAATTTCGGGAATTGTTCCTACCGGATCAGCGCACAATGGAAACCGACGTTGTGGCCGCACCAAGGGATAGCTGTTCTTTTCGTGGGTTGTAGACGTAAAACACCGCACGCGTGGCCAAGGGCAATGCAGGAAGCGTTCTTGTAAATACCAGTGGCACCCCGGAAATTCCTTGCAGAACGGCCACTTGAACAGCATCGTAGAGCAGCTTCGTACCAGCGCTGTCCGAGACTTCCACCACCAACAGCACGTCGGGCGAAACAGGATCGGTTCCGAGCGTAACGCGCAGATCGAGCATCAGCTTCTGTGAGCGGATGAGCGGATCCGGGAGGTGGGCCAGCTCTATGAATTCGTCGGTGCCGATCCGCGCAGGAGTGTGGAAGTTCGAAACAGGTGAGATGATCAATGGGGTGTTGCGTTGAAGCAACCATAAGCCTGGGCCTCGCGAACTATCGATCGCATGGAAGCCGATCCATGCTTCGGGCAGGAAGCGACTGTCCACGATCCGCAGGTCGTGATCACCTTCCGGGAAACGATCTGTTTGCAATGAGGGAACGGAAACGCCATGCAGCGAAGCGTTCTTTGGCCAGGCAAGCGCGAGCTGGTGGTGCCCGCCTATCACGAGCGGCCGAGCGGAGGCGGCTTGCAATGCAAGGACGCGATCGACAAAACGCAAGGGCACCGACTGTTCGGGCCAGAGCAACGTGTGGTCCAAGTTGGCCGTGATGATCGTGCGAACAGGTAATGCCAACAGGATCACCGAAGCCCAACGCCAAAGCACCCGCTGCTTGGCAAGCGTGTCGGCCGTGAACGCAACGCACAAAAGCACCAACGGAACGAAGTGGATCCCTGCGCGATCTTCGGGGAAGTTCACCCCGAGCATTGCTGCCATTGCGATACGCATGATCACATCTGCCCACAACAGGATGCAAATGATCATCGCAGCAGAAGTCCAATTTTTCGTGTGCTTTGCCTGCACCAAGTTGATGATGGTGACGACGCAGATGATGCCCGTGACTGATGCTACGATGAGCACCTGGGCGGACCCCAAAACGTATTCGCATAGTGTGGAAACGGTTACGGCGAAGAAACCATCGGTACTTCCGTAGTAGAGCAGGCCTTGGCGCTTCAACTCGAGGGCGATGCGCGCTGCATACCACATGGGGAACAGGCCGAGCGAGATCATTGCAACGCATTGTTGCGTGCGTTGGGAGTTGCTGAGATGTTGCCAATGGGTGATGAGCAAAAGCACAAGCAACAGCAGAACGACCCCCCATGCGGGTACCAGCGCAACGATCGCCGCGTTCGCCAACACCAAGCCGAGCAGTCCAGTGAGCAAGTGCTTCGAAGCGTGTGATGAAGAGTAGCGTATCACTGCGTCGAGCGCCACAAGCCAGCCAGCCATTTCGATCGCATAACCTCGGAAGAGCGAAAAGAGATCCAGGAGGAACGGGCATGCCAGTAGCGCACACCAAAAGCACCAGCGCACCAACCTGTCGCCCACATGTTCACCCGTGCGCCATGCGCCCCATGCATAGAGCGCGAAGGCGAATACGGATCCTGAACGCACTACCAAATTCTGTTCGCCGAACAACTTGCACATGAACACCGCCATGCCGGTGCTGAGAAAATGGTTGTTCGCGTCCCAATGGGCACGGTAGGGTAACCACTCTCCGGGGCGCACGAACCAAACCAGGCTTGCGGATTCGTCGTGAACGAGCGGAACCAATATCGCTCGGAGCAGGACGTATGATCCAACAAGCGCGGAGAGGCCCAGAAACAAGTGCGCTTCGCGTTGACCCATTCCGCGCGGGGGGCCGGAAGAGGCCATGGTCAAGAGCGTTTGCGTACCGTACGCTGCTCGATCCGCTTTTCGTAATTGCTCCCCTGAAAGATGCGATGCACGAAAATGCCCGGAGTGTGGATCTGGTCTGGGTCCAACTCGCCGGGTGCTACGAACTCTTCCACTTCGGCCACCGTGATGGTTCCGGCCATGGCCATCATGGGGTTGAAATTGCGGGCTGTTGCGCGGTACACAAGGTTGCCATGTGCATCCCCTTTCCAGGCTTTTACAAAACTGAAGTCGGCGCGCAGCCAATTCTCCATCACGTACATCTTACCGCCGAATTCGCGGACTTCCTTGCCAATGGCCACTTCGGTCCCGTATCCTGCTGGTGTAAAAAAGGCGGGTATCCCCGATCCACCAGCGCGGCAGCGTTCAGCCAAGGTTCCTTGCGGAACAAGGTCCACTTCCAATTCGCCGCTGAGCATCTGCCGTTCGAACTCCTCGTTCTCGCCGACATAGCTGCTGATCATTTTCTTGATCTGCCGGGTCTTCAACAATAGGCCAAGGCCAAAGTCATCCACACCGGCATTGTTGCTGATGCAGGTGAGGTCTTTTACGCCTTTGCGTACCAAAGCCGCGATGCTGTTCTCCGGAATACCGCACAGGCCGAAGCCGCCTGCCATCAAGGTCATGCCGTCACGGATCCCTTCGAGTGCAACATCGGCGTTGAGGACTGTTTTGTTCATGTTCACAGGGTTGCGACGAATGTAGGAGGGCCGACGCATGCGTCGGCCCTCTAATGTGTTCGTCCGACAATTGTTCAGGACGAAGAATGCGGTTTCGCTACCTGATCAAGGTCACGTGCCCATCCATTTGGTGCTGGTCATGTGTGATGCCCTCACGGAGATGAACGCGGAACGCATAGACACCCACCGGTGCCGAGCTACCATCCCATCCCACGTTCGGTTCGTTGCTGCGGTACAATACTTGGCCCCAACGATCGTACACTTCAAGTTCGAATTCATCCGGGTCTATCACATTGCCCCAGGGCTGCCATGTGTCGTTGATGCCATCTCCGTTGGGTGAGAACGCATTGGATGACCAGAACGCGTATTCCTGTGGCTTCAAGTAAGCGATGATCGTGTCCGGCTCGAAGAAGCGAACATTGAAATCACGCTTGGTGCTGTCGTTGGTGTTGGGCAGGTTGTTCTTGATCTCCCAATACAGGAAGTCATAGAACATGTTCGGTTCAACACTGACATCGATGGGGATGTCTTCCCCTACGCTCGCGATAGCTGGGAAGGAGGTGTAGCTCTGACCGTCGAAACGGATCGTAGCGGTATTGGGGGGGTCGGTAAGAAGCACCACCTCGTATTGGATCGGGGGTTTGAAAAAGGCAGTGATGGTATCGGTGGTTGTGAATTCAAGTGTGACGATCGAATCCAACTCACTCGGCGTGAGCACATGGTTGTTCAACTCCCAGTGGTCGAAGGCATTGCCATCCACACCTTGGGCAACCAGGCCTGTAGTTATGCCACCATAATAAACACCGGTGAACGGATAAACGGGCGGGGTGATGGAATTGATGCTGATCGTTCCGGTAAGCGGCGGTTCCACTTGGAAAGTCACATTGAACGGTCCTTCGAGAT
>JANNYL010000342.1:0-9831 GCA_031410075.1 Flavobacteriales bacterium | reverse complement strand
CGAAAACTTCACTGTGCTTCCTCCGCTGGCTTCGGTGTCTTTGTTGATCACCCACAATTCATTTCGTGAGAGGTCTGGGTGAAAGTCCAGGTCACGCGGCACCAATAGGTCTTGGTCACTATTGGCGATCTGGGTAACGGTGTACACGCTTCCAAGAATGTTGTCTACCACGTTCGGCTTGGCTTCGTTGACTGTCAGTGTAGCCGCGCGAGTATCATTGAAAGGCACAAGGTCCTCCGCACCATTGATGTTGGTGGCCCAAACCGACAGAGCGTAGGTGCCGGTACCTGATGGGGTCCATGGAACTGTATGCGAGAACTCCAACGTATCGCTGGCACCCAATGAAACGCCCGAGATGGATTGCGTTTGTGTTGCACCTCCATCAATACTGTAGTTCAGATCGAAGGAATTGACTGTTGCACTCCCGAAACTGGTAATGGCGCCGCGCACGGTTACACTTTCCCCTGTATAACTGTACAAAGCGGTGGTAAGATCACTTACACTCATATCCCTCGCTTGCGGCAGTTGAGCAAGAAAAGTGAAAGCCACATCTGAGCCCACGCCTTCGCTGAACGTAATGATGGAAACGCCGTTCACGAACACCTCGTAGCTGGCATGTGAATCGCCCCAGTCATCCACAGACCAAATGGTGTAGGTGCTGCCGACTATCAGGCACCAAGGACCTTCGGTTATGGTGACGTTGTTGCCGTACCCGCTCATGTCCTGCTGTTGGATACCACCGCTATTGCAGGTCATTGTTGGATTACCCCCTGTAAAAATGGTATTGGTGCCACACGGGTCGCCGGAAGCGGTAAGCTGCCAATAGTTCTCATAGCCATAGTCGTCTGTGGATACAGCGATGGTGACTTCCACTTCGCCTGCACCGCACTGGGCATTGGCATTTACGCCAAGACAAATGGCACTGAAAAGCAAGGGATAGATGCGTGTGAGGTTCATGGGGTTCGGTTGTACGCGGCTAAAGTACCTTGCTCAATATCGCGGACTTCCGCGCTTTCTGCTAAAACAGGGATCCCGAGCATGGACGCTCATTTTGGCCCCATGAAAAGGAGGCGTTCCTTCTTTTCAGGTGACTTCCATAGTAGACCGAACCTTTCGGCGTATTTCTCCAGCGGCTCCAAATGCACTGCTGCCCGCCGGTCGTTCACGTGCTCTTCGTCCTCGATCTCTCGCACATAAGGCTTGCCATCCTTCCAGCCGATCTGTGACCCGTAGATCTGCGGCCGGCCATGGTTCACAGCTACGCGGTCCTCGAACATGGCCAATTCATCCGCTCGCGCTTTTCCATCCGCCACCGCTTGGCGCATGATCGGGAGAAAGTCAGCTTGGATCTCAGGCTTCGCATCGGCGTGTTGCAGTACCAAGAACAAGGCTTGGTTCGCGGTAGCTCCGATCTCGTCAGCCCCCAGCCATCCGGCACTATCAAGGATGGCCGTCACCCGCATCAGGTCCAACGAGTCCTGCAAAGCCATGTGGGTGATCACACTGTCCTTTTGAGCCCCGCTTGGGTAGTGGTGTACGTTTTGCCGATCTTGCTGATCGAGTTCATGGATGACTTCCAATTCAGCTCGCAGACGGGCTGTGGCATTCTGCGCGAAAGAGGCGATCCCCATAACGAGTGCCAGAAGAGTGAGTGAACATCGCATGTTCATGCACCCTCAAAGATCAGGCCTGGCGAACGCCCGCGGGGTCCGTTCGGTCTTTCCAATACCACCAATTCAATTTCTCCGGATCGTGCACCTCATGTGAAGCAAAATACACGGCGCACCGGAACGTGTAGAGCATGCATATGTCATGTCGAACGCCGCTCCAGGTGTTCAGGTCCTCATAGAGTGCTTCGGGGTCAGCATTCCTCAGGTCGCCCATCCTCCGGATGCCAATGTTCCACAGATCCAGCGCGCAAGCTTTGCCAATGCTCGGGATCTTCTGTAATTCACGAAGGGTGGCCACTTTGTCCATCTTGGTCAAAAGACGACCCGCCACACCAATTTCCCAACAACGCTGCGCGAAGTAGGCTGCGCGAAGTCGATACGGTCACTGGGCGAATGCGACTGGTCGAAGACAAGGAAAAGATCCGTTCCGATCCGTGGGATCCAGTGTAGCCGGGCGTTCATGCGAACGAAATCGTTCAGGCTGTTCCACTGTCCGAATACGGAGAAGGTCAGGTTCGTGCTGAAGGAGTACGTAGGATAGAGTGCGAGTTCGTTGGTTTCGAGCACCTGTTTGTTGCGGACTTCATTCGCAGGAAACGTCAATTTGTTCCAGCTGTGTTCCAAGGTGATGTTGAAGTGCTTGCTCAAATTGGCTTTCAACGTTGTTTCATACGTGATCTTCCGGCCACCGAAAAAAGTGCCGTAGGTGGGGACGAATTGGGCCTGCAATTTTCTGCCCCTGAATGTGCTGAAATAGAGCGTGGTTTCCTGATATCGGTAGCGACCAGCGGAAATAGTGATCTCATCACTGATACTGAAGGATTCTCTCACGCCATCCTCGAAAAAAGTGAAATTGAGTCCGAACTCATCACCGGTTTTAAAAAGAAAACCAAGAGGCCTCGTATTCAACGAGAACGACTCGGTGTAGTTGGTGAAGGCCGTGCGGTAGAGCTCGAGATCGAGCAAGGCGAATTGCATTTTGCGCACGCCGAGTTTCTGGAACCAACGGGGCTCGAAGTTCACCTCGGCCTGTACGGTCTCGTAGTTCGTTCTGTTCAAAAAACCCAACTGCGGGTTGAATCCCCCTTGTGTCGTGCCTATCAAGAAAGCTGCGTCGAAAAGATCGTTCGGATACTCCACATACAATCCAGCGCTCGTGCCGTTCGTATCCACTGTTCCGTCGGTTATGCTCTGGCCGAACCAACCAGAAGCCCTGATGGTTTTGTTCTTCAAGAACTGATTACTACCCCATCCGCCATCAAGGCCGATCACTTGGTTGCTACGGTCCCTATTGATCTTGCTCGTTATAAGGCCACCGAGAAAGCTCTGCTCACCAATGTCTCGTTTGTAACGCAACACGGCATTGTTGGTAGCAGGAGCATCGTCGGTTTCCCCGGTCTCCAGAATTAGTGCGCCAATATTGTTGCGCCCTTGTTTGCCGAATAATCGGGCCCCACCGAGCACGGGCACTGGTGCACCGTTCTCTATGCCGATCCGGCGTGTGTAGAAGAACCGGTTTGCTCCATCGATCTCGAATTGATAATTACCTGCACCCTCCAGAAAGAATGCTCGTTTTTCCGGATAGAAGAGGCTGAATCGCGACAGATTCACAGGGATACGATCGGCTTCCACTTGAGCGAAATCCGTATTGGCAGTGAGGTTCAGTTTGAGGGTAGGGGAGATGTTGATATTGAGATCGCCGCCGAGTTTGCCGTTCAACTCGTCTTTTGCCCCCGCTCCTTGTTGGATGCCCCCTAATGCGAACGGCTTCAGCTCGAAACGTTTCGCATAACCGATGTCATGTATGCCGACAATAGTGCCTGTGTTCACCAGGTTTTCAAGGCCGGTGTTGCGGCCCCAGCCTTGCCAATTCACCTGCTCGTTCTTGCTGCGAACATTGCGCTCCACGTTGATGCCCCATACTTGCTCTTTCACATTTGGGAATTGCAACGTGTTGAAGGGTATCCGGAATTCAGCGGTCCAGCCTTCGGGGGTACAACTCGTGACCACATCCCATACACCGTTCCAATCTGTATTGAAGCCACCATTGGGGCTCACTTGCATATCCCCGCGAGCGCCGTTCGGGTTGGTCACGAACAGATATCCGTTGCGGTGATCATTGAACGTGGAGATGACGAACTGGAAGTTGTCATCGGCGAACCAAGCGAAGTCCCGCTGCATGAACTTGGCCTGCATCCGATCAATGTCACTCACCGAACACACCGCACCTACGTAAATGGCCAGGTCGTCATACACCATGGCCATATCGAGGTGATCGCTAGCAGTGCTATCCTGGTGCGGATCACGCTGATGGAAATTGGAGATGTGGATCGCCTGCTTCCAACAAGGTTCGTCGAGAGCGCCGTCCAGTTCAATGCGGTCAACTGTACGAAGGGCAATAAGCGTATCGGGTTTGCTGCGCTGGCCATAGGCGCACAACCCAATGATCACCAAGGCGCTCACTAACAGAATCTTGAGAAAATACCCGTTCCGCATTAAGGCTGGCGAAAGTAGGAGCGTGTCGTACGCCATTTATCACGGGCCGAACGGTTGGCTGCTGTTCGCTGAATGAAGAACCCGGCTGATGGGCCGGGTTCTTTATGACAAAAAGAGGTCGGTTACTATTGGACCACTACTCGAACCGTTCCGATCAGATGGTTGTTGGCACCCAGGAAACGCAAAGTGTGAACGCCGGTTGACCAGCCTGTTGTGTTCATTTCGAAGCGCTGCTGGTTGGCAGGAACTGAAGCCACTGATTGTTGACGGCCATCAGCTGTATATCGTTCAACGACACCGACTGCCTTGGTCGTACCCATGTCGATCACTAAGGCACCGCCAGCGAAAAG
Source organism: Flavobacteriales bacterium (assembly GCA_031410075.1). Taxonomy (GTDB): domain Bacteria; phylum Bacteroidota; class Bacteroidia; order Flavobacteriales_F; family PHOS-HE28; genus PHOS-HE28. The sequence goes on along the minus strand of JANNYL010000342.1, from coordinate 5,315 downwards.
CAAATTGGGAAAGGCGGAAACAGGTGTATCTCCGCGCTGCTCTTGGACACCCGTTAGTGCAAAGCAGAACGATCCTGTACTAGCCATCTGATCTGTTAGCACAACATTGAATGCCGCCGAGCCCACATTTTCATCTTGCACAGTACAGCCGGATGACGGTTGGATAAGTGCAGTCCCATCTATAGCAGAAGCTCCTGTTGTGCCACTTCCACATTCGGTTTGCATATTGCTGCTCAATCGCAAAACAGGGATGGTCGAGCTGTAGTTGCCGAGGTTATCAGTCATCGTGACAACTCCGCTTGCCAATATTTCGTCACCATGAGTACCGATAATATCGGTGTAACCCTCGAGGCTGCCGGTCAATACTGATGAGGCAATAGGCTCACCGAGCGGTGAAACGCGCAAGGCCATCAATCCTTGTGAATACTCCGTAGGGGTTAGCAAATAGGTTCCATCCGGCAATTCGATTGCCTGTTCAAAGGCTTCAACGAAGTACTCATCCAATATGTAGCTCTTGAACCAGATCGTGTTTCCATCAGCATCCACGCGCATGGCAAACGGTAATAAGGTCTGATCATCGACGTTAGCCGTGTAGCCAGCTAATAAAAAGCCACCGTCAGCCAAGACAATTGCCGTTTTGGTGTGGTTGTACCTGCCATTAGGATAGCGTTGCGACCAGAGCAGGTTGCCATTGGGGTCTGTGCGTACGAGAAAGATGTCGGATTCCGCTTTTTCACAAAGGAGCATGCCCCCATCTGGCAAGGCAGCAAAATCAAACCCTGGATTCTTTTCAGTTGGCCCTTCGGATGTCAAATAACTGCGTGCCCATTGCACGATGCCGCTCGCATCCACATGCATAGCGATGGTCTTGCTGAATATGCCCAAACTGACCGAGGCACCACCATCTGGTGTGGCGTGCAGGTTACTGAACCCATAATCACCACCAAGAGCATCAACATTCGCCGCGTATACCTGTGACCAAAGAAGTTCGCCTGCTCCCGTTAGTCGTACCAAGAAATATTTGCTTCCAGTACTTGAATAAATCAACCCGAAACAGAGTATATCACCTGTTGATGTGAAAATGGTCTTTCGTGGGTCGAGCCAATCGCCAGCAGTGGTGGTGACTACCTGCTTGCTCCAAGCAAAAGAACCATCCGGATGAAGCCTTGTGATGATGAACTGAGACTCGGTGAGTTGCGAGTTCCCGGAGAGCAATACAATGGAACCGTCATCTGCGACAGCTCCGTCAACGTAGTTGGAATATCCCTCGATGCCTGGAGAGTCGAATGCCAGTTCGAACGTGCTGCCCTCTTGAGCGAAAGCGTTGGTAAGGCCAGCGCAAACGATCAGCGTAAGAAGATGTTTCATGATGTGGCGTTTCGGTTGACTCCGAAAGGTAGCAGCGAATTCCACTGGATCGCGGTGTAAGCGATAGTCAGGCGATCTTCGAGAGGCAGTATGTCCCTGATCGTTGAAAGGCTATCGATCGTTGGTCCTTATGCCAACCGATCCAGCAACCGTTCGATCTCCGTTTCCACCACCAATCGTGTATCGCCGTGGAGGAATCCTTCTTTCCGCATGTGCTCTACCTGGAGCAACAGTGCATCGTAGAACCCGAACGCGTTCAACAAGCCAATAGGTTGCTCGTGCAAGCCGATCTGCCGCCAGGTGAGCAATTCGAAGAGTTCATCCATGGTGCCAAAGCCACCGGGCAAGGCGATAACGGCACTACTCAACTCATGCATTCTTTGTTTGCGCTCGTGCATGGTATCCACAAGAATGAGTTCTGTAACGCCTTGGTGCGCGAGTTCGGCCTTTTCCATAAAGCGCGGGATCACACCGACTACCTCGCCACCCGCCTTCATTGCGGCGTCGGCTACCAGCCCCATCAAGCCTACGTGGCCACCGCCATAGACGATCCCGTTCCCGCGGTTCGCAATAGTGCGCCCAACGTCAATTGCCATTTGCATATACCGGGGATCGTTCCCCGCACTCGCTCCGCAAAAGATCGCGATCCTTCCCATGGCCGGAAGGTAGCGGTGCGATCACAAGGTGAACGGCAATCGGTGCACTGGGGTGCTTTCCGTCGTGTACACATAGAAAGCGTAACGCCCGGCGGGCCAATTCAACACATTCAAAGAGATGGGCAATGCGGCACTTCCAGCAGCGACAAGAAGATCGTGGTGTATTAGTTCTACCACGCGACCATTGTCGCTCTTTACTACAACCGTAAGGTGCTGCGCGGTTGAAGGATCAATGGCAATGGTTCGCGATATCGTTTCAGGCCGGCGTGAACAGGCTTGTTGTTCGGAGTTCGCGTAGCGCACGGTATAGCGCGGTATGGGTTGGTCGCTCAATGCGCTCAATCTGTTGCGGAGGCGATCATCGGCACTACTGTCCATTGGGCCCGTGCTATTGATATCGTTCCCATCGCTCAATACCCAAACGGCATTCTGCACAATATGGTCAGCGTATGCGCCCGAATCAACGAGCTGCGCGAGTGCGATCAGTGTTGCGCTTGCTGGATGCCCTTTTCGAAAGGCTTCGTTTTCCGCAGGCCCACTATGGCTTGCCTCACAACAGAATGCTCGACAAGTCACAGTGCGGCGTTGGCCTGGGGCAAGGGCGATCACCTCTTCACGCATCACGATGAGGTCTTGAACCTCTGGTTTTTCGCTGGGAAATACCCAGCCTGGCGGAATGCTGGTGCGGATCGGTGAAGAAGAAATATTCCGGACATCCACCTTCAAGCATTCGCCAGTATGCCCCCCCGTGCCGTGGGGTGATAGTTGGATCCGCCCTTGTTCGAGCAATGCGACCAGCGAAGTCGTTTCAGCGCGCACCCTGCAGAAAGTACCTGCTATCAATAGCACGCTTATGAAGACTCTCATCGGAAGGGCTTTGTAAGCTAACGGACCGATGATATGGATCGTTGCTCAAGGCGACTTCCAACGTTTTCGTTCTGCCCAGGAAAATCGCCATTCAGGTGTTTGTAATTCGGACCCTCGATCCATCTTGTACCAAGGCGACAGCTCGGTGTTCTCAAGGTTCCGAAGTACATGGATCTCCTGAGCGGGCATGTAACTCTGGGCCAGCATGAACACTTGTTCACCCAGAGCGCTTGTAGCTACATCAGTCACAATGACCGCATGGCCCGGGCTTCCCCCGTGGATGAACACATCTCCAGGTTTTACGGGCAATGCTGAGGCATCCTCTAACTCCTTGCTCAAGGAAAGCGTTCCAGCGTATGTGAATACCACTTGCAAGTAGTTCAACAGATCATCATGCGTTGCCCCAGGCTTTGCACCAGTTACCCAAGCGCACTTGTTTCCATTCACCGTGATCCGTTCGGCATTGATCCAACGAGCGAACGGCGCGGAAAAACCATTGGTGAAGCTGAATTGGATCTTGGCTGTTTGATCGGTGGAGAACAGATATTCTGCCCTGAGTCTCATCACGGCATCGGCACATTGCTGTAGGTCTTTCGCACCAACACTCATGTCGATCACGGCCGCTTGAGCTCCTTGCCAACGCTTCAGATCACCGTTGAAGAGATGGACTTGCGATCCTTCGGGCTTAAGCGGAAGCCGACGCAGGAAGGCTGAAAAAGACCCTTCATTTCCGGGCGTTCGGACAAAACCCCGTGGCGGTGCATAACGCTCGCTCAACGTGCTGGGTGGCGCCAGCAATGGCTTCTGTTCGATGATAGGATCAGTACCTGAGCGTGGAATTCCGGAGAAGCACGTTCCAGCGGATAAAACTGCGGAGATAGCGCAATACAACACTACCAACCTTGACATGCTGGGTGAATGCTGAAGGACTCGGAACGTAATGGCTCAAGCCTTCGCTTTACCGGCTTTCTGGCCAGCTTCCGCAGTAACGGGGTGCGGTATATATCCGAACAGCCTGTTATCCTTGATCATATTATCCACATACGGAGGTACCATATCCTCCCAGCCCGGTTTGCTATCACGGATCATATTCAGCACGGCCTTGCTGAAAATGTGAAGTACGGTGGGGTCGAAGCTCTCGATATCCACGAGACGCTTATTACTGATCAAGTACTCGTACAGTGGTTTCAATCGAGGATGCACCGGCATGTCCTCCAATGTCATGATAGGCGCGTCGAAGCTTGGCTTGCTCGGGTAGACGTACACTTTCAGATCACGGGTGAACAGGATCCCGAATGCCTCCAGCATACCACCGTTCAGGTGACGGTAGTACTTCTCTTCGAATACTTCGATCAGGTTGTTCACGCCCATGATCAATCCCATGCGGGCCTTGGTGTAGCGGCTGAAATATTCGACCAGCTTGTAATACTCCTGATAATTGCTGATCAATACGGTCTGGCCTAGACTGCATAGGATATCGGCTCGATCTATGAAGTCTTTCTCATCCACATCCCCTGTGTCGCTTTGCAGATTGTTCAGGGTGATCTCGAAGAGTACTTGCAAGTTCTGTCGGTCTACACGCTGCTCTTTGATGAACATGTTGTAGCCGTTCATGATCATGTCGATATTCACCTTGGTGACCGGGCGGAAGCTTCCGCGGATCGCCAAGATGTTCTTCTTGTACAGGGCTTCGCTCGCCTGTAGGTTCTGACCGTCTGGGCCGAAGATCACAGCATCGGTATAGCCACGCTTGACCAGTTGCAGACTCAGTAGCCGGTTATCTATCTGGCTGAAGTCCGGACCGTTCATCTGGATCATGTCGATCTCCACCACGTGCCGGCTCACATTGTCGTAGATCGCCGTCATGATCTCCTGCGGATCCTTATGATGGAAGAAGCAGGCATGGATGAGGTTCACACCCATTATGCCTACGGTTTCCTGCTGTAGGCTGATGTCTGGATCATGCAAGCGCAAGTGGATGATCACATCGCTGGTTGGGCGGTCCGGTGCGGTTTGAAAGCGAACGCCGATCCAGCCGTGCCCACTATGCGGGCGCTCATACGTGCTGCTGGCGATCGTATTGGCGAACGTGAAGAACTTCTTGGTGGGGTGATCAGTGCGACTAAGGCGCTCGAGCATTAGGCCGAACTCGTGGCGCAACATGTTCTTGAGCCGGCTTTCGCACACGAAGCGATTGCCTGGCTCAGGCCCGTATATGGCGTTGCTGAAGTCCTTGTCGTACGCGCTCATCGCCTTTGCGATGGTCTGGCTGGCGCCCCCTGCGCGGAAAAAGTGTCGTACCGTTTCCTGTCCAGCACCGATCTCGGCGAAAGTGCCATAGATGTCCGTATCCAGATTGATCCGCCGCGACTTTTGGTTCGGACTTAGCGGTACTCTGTGATGGTCGTGGTTCGTCATAATTGG
>JANNYL010000341.1:0-5728 GCA_031410075.1 Flavobacteriales bacterium | reverse complement strand
GGAGAACGGCACACTACCGGGATAGAAATTCGAGGTGACTGGATCGATCAGTGGAATGATGTCCAGTGGCGCTTCCAACGTAACGGTGTACATGGCGAACATGCGGAGCACCATCATCAACGCATACGCATGCAAGCCGCGCAGCAAGATCCATGGTGTGCGTACCGCTCTACCGATCGCCAACACGACCATGCCGTACAACACCGTGAAACTGATCCACGTTACGTCGACCGGGCCCACTACGTCGAGAACGGGATCATTGAGCAACGAACCGGGTTTGTTTCCGATATACCCGAAGAAGATGGGAAGGCCGATGCCGAGCAGAACCGCAGCGATCGCTGAAGCGTAGATGCCAATTCGGAACGCCGCATGGCTCCACGCTTCGGCCCATGCTGACCGGATCGAGAATTCAGAGGTACGCTCCACGCCGCAATGAACGGAACCTTATGGCACTTGCTGCGTGCGCACGCTGTTCGGGGTTGTGTTACCCACATTCAACAAAATGGGATCACGGTCGTTGGCCACTCCGGTGTAGCGGACCGAGCCATCCAAATTCGTATCCACCAAGTGGTATCCGCTTGCAGTGTTGTTGGGGGTGGTACTGCCAACCATGATCAGGATCGGATCGCGGTCGTTACCAATGCCGGTGTAGCGCAGGTCCACATCATTGGTGCTGTTGCCACTCCATAAAAGGCTCTTGGTTCCACTGATGGCTCGGGCTGCTGTGCCCCACGTTGGTGTTGCGGTGAGCGAGAGATCCAACGGAGCCATTCCTGTGTTCAACGCGAATGGTGCAGCGGTCATCACACCCAAGTGATTGCGGTGTTTCACGCACACATGGTAGTTACCCGCTGGCACGCCAACGCGTGGCGCACTGGTCCCATCATAATCCACCAGGTCCCCGTCGCGTTGAACCAGGACGGGCCGTGAATAGCGGATGCGCGTAGGATCAGATGCATCCCGGATCTCGAGTATCATCCAATCCACCAGCGCGTTGTTACCTGTGGTGCCCAGCGCAAGCACGGTGGTCGCCCGGCTTACGCCTTCATCGATAAAGACATAACCCAAAGCCGAATAGGGCTCGGCCAAGGGGATCAGGCTTTGCGCCCGCAATCCATCGCTCATCAACTCAGTTCCACTATCGTAGGGGCCTTGCAACAACACCTTCACGGAAACGCGGATCCCGTTGAACACCGCCACGTCATCGAGGAACACGTTCTGACCGCCCTGGGTTACCACCTGGAACCAGAATTGACCGATACGACCGGACAAGGAATCGGCCCTCACCAACACTTCGCGCCATTGTGCGCATTGTGCGGGTTGCCATGCCTGCCCAGCCACGTAGCCCCCACCGTTGGTAGCGAGGGCCGCGCCGCTCAGGTTGAAATACTCATCGTAGGCCTGGTAAGAACAATCATGCCCGTAGATATTCAGACTCTCCGTATTGCTTGCCGTCTCTTGGGCGTAGCTGTACTTGAACCGGAGGTACGGTATGGTCGCGGTAGTCATGTCCAAACGCGGAGTGCCGAGTTGCGGGCCAGAGACTCCTGTGAATGTGTAACCGTTCACGAAGGCAGTTGTTTGCGCATCGCAGGCAGCCACGGGGGTAGTTGTCCATCCAATGCCGCCTTGGCCACCCGGTTCACCGCCGTAGGAATTCCAGCCATTGGGCGGAAAAACGCCTCCGTTGAAATTCTCGGTGAACGGCAGAGCAACGCCGCCGGTCACGTTGATCGCGTTCACCAGCGTGGTGGTATGAGAACTTGTTGCATCGCCAACCAAAAGTGAAACAGTGTAGTCGCCTGGAACGGAATAGAGGACCTGCGGGGGGGAGACACCCACATATGCAGATGGCACACCGCCTGGGAAGCTCCAGGTCCAACTGGTTGGGGCGCCTGTGCTCGTGTTCGTAAAGGTCACTTTGCTACCGGCACACAATGTGTTCGGTGTATAGGTGAACGACGCGTTCAACGGTGCGTTCACCGTGAACAGGCCATCGGCACCGATCACACCTGCATAACCAGTGCTCGTGGAGGTATTGCCTTGGGCAACCACCCATCGGTACAAGCCATTCACGAGGTTCATGGCCACCGTATCCAACTGCCCTTGGGAACCGCAGAATACAAGCGACCCCGATACACGATCGAAGACCTTCACATAACTCGAAGCCGCAATGGGAGCTCCGTTCCTGTTCCACCGGAGCACGACCGGATTCGCTGTTACCACAACGTCATTGATGGGCGAAGTGCAGGTCGGCACTGTTAGCCTGCCCAGCCAACCCAAGTGGTACGGCGTGTGGGAGCAGAGGCTCCACTGGCGGGTAGCACCGCTACCTGTGAAGATGTTGTTGATCATCACGCAGCCAGCCAAACCATTACACGGGCTGCCTTGGAAATTGCTGTTGGTTCGCCCATTGAACGAGCGGGTACAATTGCTTGACCCACTGGCCGTGTACTCATCGAACGCATGGAAAATATGACCGGTCTCGTGACCATAAACACGGTTCACCTGGTTGGTGCCCCAGCCATTGGCCTTGTACAAAAGCTGGGTATATGGCCCGCCGAGATAGGCGTACCCGATGCGACCATCCGTGAACTGGGTAGGAGCACTTTGGGCTGGCGGGTTGTAGGCGATAAAGGCCGAATAGGAGCGATCCGTGCCCAACGCCATGCGCCGTGCGCTATTGAAGGCATGGCATTTCGCGAACGCCCCACTCTCGGTTCGGCCAGCGTTCTGCATGATCGCCTCTATCCACAAATAGTCCTGGCTACTGGAACGGGTTACCGGTTCGTACCCCTGCACCGGAATACCGCCAGATGGTTCGTAGAAATCCATGACCGCAGTAACAGTGATACCGTTCAGCTGCGCGGTATAACTCCAAATACTCCAGGCATCGATCGCCTGCAGTTTCACATCATCGATGGCTGTTTGGGTCCAGGTATAAGTATTGGGATCCACCGCGCCATTGCTTTCAATGAAGAACATGCTCGCGCATACGGTGCCTTCCATGTACTCGCTATTGCGGTCATTGCCGCAGGTCCAATCCGGCGGAATAGAGCCAGGAACTCCCCGGTTCTCCTCTTCTTCCCCTGTGATCTCCTCGCCTGTCGCTGGATCCAAGGCATCGTGCGGATGACCGCTCCAATCCATCGCGTTCCGGGTGCCTTCGGTTTCGAACCTGCCCGTTGTAAGGCCCGCGAGATAATCGACGGCCGAACGATCGCCCACAGAGAGGGTAGCTGACGAATACTCCGAAACGTACTTGCTATCGATCACCAAGCCCAGATCCTCCAGGCGGCCAGCAGCACCAGTAAGGTTGGGAGTTCTGGTCCCGAAGAAGGCACCCGGTGAAGTGATCACACGCACCTGCAGCCCTGCTGCGCGAAGTGCGGGTAGTTGGGCAACGCTTGCTGCGAGATCCGATGCATCCGTAAGAACCACCACGGGGGTCTGCGCATGAACTGCTGAACCAACGCAGAACGCAAGTAGAACAACTGCGGAGACGAGCGAACGCACGAGCGGAACGAAAGGGCATCGAAGGTAAAGGATGGATCGATCCGATGCGCTCTGGCTTCTCGTTGAAAGCGATACAGGTGTCGGACTTTGTCGCTATGCTGTTCAGGTTACCCGTTAGAACCAGCCTTCCGCAGGCGTTGGGCGACTTGTGCGTTCGATACTGTGTCCATGCTGTTTCTATCTGCGCTATGAATACTTCAGTTCATGCTTCATTCAACAACGAGTTTGGTGCCACTGAGCCACGTCTTCTCGCTGGACAGATGAATGTAGTACACCCCACCGCTCAACGAACCCAGATCCAGTTCATTGCTGCCTTCTTGTGCCGGACGCACCAGCGCGACTTGCCCCGCAGTATTCACCAACGTGAGTTGGAGATCTTGCTTGCCGCGCAAGGATGTGGGTAGTTCTACTTGTACTTGAACTTGCCCGTGCGCAGGGTTCGGGAATACAGTGAGCGCCCCTCCCAAGTTGGTGATCACTTCTGTTACACCCGTGGCATCGCAGCCGGGAATTACGCAGCCCATGCTATCCACTTTTACAACCCAGGTGTCTTGGCTGTAGCCTGCGGGGTAGCCGATCGTTCCACTTTGGTAAGCTGCACCTGCTGCAATAAAGCCACCATCATCGGTGGGCAGTACATCGTAGAAGCGGCCTCTACCATCTGTCATAAGCGTATCCTGATAAAAATACGATCGCATCCAGATGCTATCGCCTTCGCTTGTCGTGCGCAGTAAGAGGCCCTGTTGATCGCCGCCGTAGTAGCACACTCCGCAAGCGATCAGATCACCGTTGGGGCGTTCTTTGGCGGCGAAGAAAGTGGTACTGTAAGTAGCTGGACCGTACTGATAGTCCCACAAGATCGATCCGTCCGCGCTATCCAACTTGGCCAAGTACGGCTTGACCAAAGCGAAGTTGGCTTCGTACGACCAACCACCTGCAAGAACGGTATTCCCGTCGCTTACTTCCGCTAATTGAGCATTGCTTTCCTTGTAGCCACCACCCCATGTCTGCGACCAGCGGACGGCCCCAACACTATCAATGCGCTGTACCCAGAAATCGGAATTCGTCATAGAGACGAAATGAACGCCACCCGTAAAATGATCACCACCTGCTGATCTTTCGATCGAAACGATCCCGTCAATAAGCCCACCTTCACTGTATGTTTCGCGCCAAAGCTCGTTACCAGAACTATCTGTGCGAAGAACAAATCCATCACCACCACCACTCGCATCTGTATCGCCTACAATAAGAAAGCCTCCATCACTCGTGCGCTTCACTTGGCGGCCGATCCAATAGTCATTCAGTTGCGGATCCCCGAACACCCGCGTCCATAGCGTATCCCCTTCGTCGTTGAATCGCATAAGATAGACCTCATCGAATCCGGTAGTGTCTTCGCTGCTGCCGCCGACAACAAAGCCACCTCCCGGAATGGTATCGCAGCAGTTGGCCCAGCCGGGAAGAGCGCCGTGCAACAACCTCCAATTTCGTTTCTCGCTCTGGAGTGTTCCATCGTTGTCAATGAACGTGTGTACAACTGATGCATGAAAGAAGTATGAATCCACGCCAAGGCTATCGTAGTCCGAACTCCCACCAATGACGCAGTAGCCATCCTGTGTGCGCTCAATGTCGAACGCTGTTTGGGCAAAGTCATTCCCAAACAGGTCAAACCGCCTATTGAAGCCCTGACCAAATGCCAGGGCTTCAATAAACAGTAGCGTTAGCGTGACAAGCGGGCGCATCAACCGATCAGCGTTGCACGCTGAGTTTCACACGAGCCGCTTCCATCAAGGATGATGAAAGCTCGACCACATACAAGCCGTTCGACCAAAGCGCGGTGTTCAGTTCAACGATGCCAGACCCAGCTTGGGTAGCGCTGCGATAGACGTCGCGCCCATTCGCATCCACTACCCGCAGGTCCAATTGACCGATCTCGGCAGGTGTCTTGAACACGATGTACACCGGACCCTTGGTCGGGTTCGGGTAGGCTTCGAGAACTACCTCATTGGCCCACTGAACCGGTTGCACAACCCTTGCGCTGGCGCTAACGGATGCGCGTATCTCGTCGATGTAGGTGAACACGTACCGGTAGCTACCAAGAATGGAGTCTGGCGCTATGGTATCGGGTTCATAGCTACCACTAAAGATGACCCAACCACTGCCACTTTGTTCCAATCCATAAGAACCCTGCACGAAGCCTTGGCCAAAACCATCG
>JANNYL010000340.1:0-1061 GCA_031410075.1 Flavobacteriales bacterium | reverse complement strand
CGTAACGAAGATCTGGTTGCTGATCGTGTCGCTTCCGTCGTTGGAGTAGTTGTACTTGTAAGCGGGGTTGATCAACGCCCAGTTCTGGGCGGAAACCACACTACAGAAAAGGAGGGAAATAAACGTGAGGCTGCGCATCGGGAAGGAGACAACTTCCCGAAGGTAGTTGCTGCCTGCCTTCAGCGTTGCACCCGCAGGACCGCCTTGTGCCCATAGGGGCAATGCCGGCATTTGTTCCCGCAACAAGCCCCCCGCTTCAAATGGTATTGCTCGGTGAACACCAAAAAGCCCTCCGGGGACCAGTAGTAATCGCCGGATTCCAACCCTAAACGCTCTACTCGTTCGTCAGCGCTTTGATCGGTTCGTGGTATAGGGACGTCCATAAAATTTGTTGTCATCCTTGGAACGCCACAACCTGGCCTTTTGTTCGATGATGATATTCTGAGATCGAACAAATATCGGTCCTATTTGATGCGGAGCCCTCGCGGTTTCCACACCGATCGGTTCAAAGACCCGTTGATATACTGGAGATATCCATTTCGCATGCCGATAGTTTCGTGCCTTGCAGTAGACTGCTCTTGAAGCACTTTCGAAATCGCCGGTCAGGCGAACCAAGCATGAGGATCATTCATTCGGTCACGTTCGTCTTTTTCGCTCTCGCCACCATCGCTCAACATGGTATGGCGCAGCCTCCGCCTGACCAAACACCCACAGACTACATCACTCAGTGGAAAGAGGTGGCCATGCAGAAAATGAAGGAGCACGGCATCCCGGCCAGCATAACCTTGGCGCAAGGGCTGCTGGAAAGCCGAAACGGCAACAGTATTCTGGCTGCTGAAGGGAACAATCATTTTGGCATCAAATGCACACCGGATTGGAGCGGCGGAAAGATGTACCACGATGATGACCGGAAGAACGACTGCTTCCGCAAATACAAACGTGCGGAGGACAGTTTCGAAGACCACAGCGCTTTCCTGATGAGGCCCCGATACGCGGGTCTTTTCGAATTGAGGCCGACCGATTACAAGGGCTGGGCGCACGGTTTGAAGAAAGCTGGTTAC
>JANNYL010000339.1:0-6421 GCA_031410075.1 Flavobacteriales bacterium | reverse complement strand
CGACACCCCAATCGGCAAACGATTCAGTGGCCTTCACCCGTTTGTGCTTGCCGACTAAACGGTAGAACTCCGCTTCCTTACCCTCGATCGTTATGAAGTGAAAGCCCACAACATCTTCAAAGGTGTTCATGAACCGATCCTTGAACTCGGTCCATCGAGCATCATCGGAAAGCTCCAACGACCAGCGCTTACGGAAGCCATGGATGCGTTCGGCCACGATCAATGGCTTGGCCTTCTTCGTCTTCTTCATCGCGTTCAAAGTTCACTTCCCCTCCACCACTGCTATCTCCTCCGCCGACAACCCGTACAGCCGGTACACCAGCGCATCGATCTCCTTGTCCGTCCGCTTGATCTCTGCGTCGAGACCTTGGGCCTTGGCTTTCTCGGTGGTGAAGTAGCCCAGCCACTCCGCCTCCTCGGCAAGGGTCAGTTGCACCTTGGCCTTCTTCAGCTCCGCCAAAAAGCCTTTGAACTCCAAGCCCGGCCAATTCTCCAGCGCACGGCTCAGCGTGGGGAGCGTGTACTTGGAGCGGAGGAGATCTAAGAAACTCCTTCTGGAACGAGCTTCATCCTCTGCTACACGCATGATATCCTTCGTCAAGGCAACAAGGCGGTCGCTCTTCAATTGGCTTGGAAACGGGAGCGGTTTGATGTTCACGGTCTTCACTTGCGCGAACGCTCGCCCAGCCTCCTCGGTAAGACGAGTATAGAAGTAGTTCAGCAGCTTGCTATTGAATATGGCCAGCAGCGCTGCGGGATTGACATCGACGCCATCCCGGTTCGTAATGCTGTGAACGGTCTTGTCAGTATGATATCCAACACGGTCAAGCGTTCCAATCAGCTTGCTTGAGGTCTGTCGGTAAATGACCTTGGGGTGGGCCGTGAGGAACTTCGGGGTAAACCGGAATGTGTCTCCGGGTACCAAGCGCGATTCATAGTCGTGCCGTAGAAAGTTATTGTACGTGATGTCGGTGTAGCGATTGAAGTTACTGCCCTTGACATATGGGACATCGCTCGGATGCTCCTGGACACCTTCGTAGAGAACCCTGTCGCCTATTGAGCCACCTCGCACCTTGCCGCGCCCTTCGCTCCAATAATTGAAGCCAACATCCTTTATGAAGAAAAGACTCTCAAAGGTTGGCAACCTGCGAAGCCGTTTGAAGATTGGGTCGGCAACAGTGAACTCGCTCACTCCCGGTTGCAATTCACCCTTCACCGTATCGAGATCGCTGCGCAGGAACCACGTTTTTGATGGCTTCGACTTTCGCAAGTCCAAGACCGCTGAGAAGACGTTGGCATCCTCAAAGACGAGTGTTTGAGTGAAGTCAACAATGGCCCCAATCTGGTATTGCGCAAGCAACTCTCGCAGCGGGCCGAAATACTCACCCTTCACATAGGAATTGGGGGTGATCAAGCCCAACGCTCCGGCCTTCTTCACAATACGAGTTGATTGTTCGACGAAGCACGCATACAGGTCATTGTTCCGCTTGAACACGGGGAAGACTTCTTCCAAATGCTCCTTGAGCTTCTCGTCGAACACTAGCACATACGGCGGATTCCCAATGACCACATCGAAGCCACCCTTTGCGAACACCGCCGGGAATTCCTTCTTCCAATCAAAAGCCTTGGCACCCGCCACGGCGGGGTCATCGATCAGGCTGTTGCCGCACTTGATGTTGCCGCTGAGGTCGTTCAGCTTGCGGCCCTTGGTAGCGGTGCGCAGCCACAGGCTGAGGCGCGCGATCTCCACGCTCTCCTCGTTGATGTCCACCCCGTAGATGTTGCGCTCCAGGATGTGGTCTCCGATGTCCTTGAACACGATGCTCTGGCCCAGCAACTTCGCTTCCAGTTCGTTCACGTAGGCGTGCTCGGCGATGAGGAAGTCCAGCGCCTGGTTCAGGAAGGCACCGCTGCCGCAAGCGGGGTCGCAAATGGTGAGGCTAAGCAGCCAGTCGCGGTACACATCGAGCTTGGTGTCCAGCATTTCGATGGTCTTCTTCTGCCGCCCCTTGCGGCCTCGGGCATATTCCTCGTCGTTGATCGCCAGCTCGTCCTTCTTCTCGGCGCACAAGCGGCCCACGGTGTTCTCCACAATGTACTTGGTGATGTACTTCGGGGTGTAGAACACGCCGTCCTTCTTGCGCTTGGTCTTCTTGCTGTCCACCACGCGCCCCTCCAGTTGCGCGGTGATGGCTTCGATCTCGTTGAGGCTGTGCTCGAAGATGTGGCCGAGGATGTTCACGTCCACCTCGCTGGCGAAATCGTACTTCGATATCCGCATCAGGTGCGGGTGCAGCACTTCGTCGCTGATGCGCACGGCATCCAGCACCTCATCCGGCTTGAAGAGGCCGCCGTTGTACGCGAAGATGTCGTGGAGCTTGCCCTTGTGCCCGGTGTTCAGGTAACCGAAGTATTTCTGGAAGCGGGCATAGAGCGGCACGTAGGCGTCCATGTCGCGCAGCTTCTCCCACTGGTCGGCGATCTCGCGGATGCTGTTGGGCGGCAGCAGGCCCTTGTCCTCGCTGAAGAGCACGAAGAGGAACCGGTCCAGCAGCTTTTGGGTCTTCTTGAAGAGCAGCAACTGGTCATGCTCGGGGTGGCTTTTCACCAGATCCTGCCAGAGCGCGTTCTTGAACGCGGAGTAGTCGGAATAGAGCTTCTTGGTGATGTTCTCCTCCTCCTGTACGCTATCCGTCTTGACTTTCTTCGGTATGCCGGCGAAGAGGCTGTCGCGGTGCAGGCACAACCACAGCAGGCGGAACTGTTCTTCGTTCAGTGTGAATAGGTCGAAGTCGATCCACTCCACCGCATTGTCGATGAAGAACCGCAGCTTTTCGAAGTTGCTGGTCACCACGTACACGCACTGGCTCTGGTTGGCCTTGTAGTTGAAGGCCTGCGTGTTGATGGTGCCGAGATCCGTAGTGTCGGTGCCCTTGAGTTCGATCACGGCGATGGCCTTGCCATCGGCGAGGATGGCACCGTCCGCCTTTTTGCTGCCTTTCTCGTTCTTGAGCTCCGTGGTGAGGTCGTAACCGGCCTGCGGGTTCAATGTGTAGCCGAGCACGCGCACGAACAGGTCGCGCAGGAAGCCCTCTTGGTACTGCTCCTCCTTGCTGTCGCGGATGTTGGCCTGTATGGCCGCATCGTGGAAGTGCGCCTTGAAGGCCTCGTAGCCTTTGGCCATGCGCGCGCCGTCCTGTTGCTTCAGGTACTTGTCGAGAACGGAACGCTGGAAGAGGGACATGGGACGAAGATGGTCAGAACTAACATTACATTCGTCTCGATGCCCGAAGACGTCCGAGGCGCGTGCGCGAAAGCGACCGTTAGTCTCCTCGTTCTTCGGGCATCGCCAATTGGCGTTACACGCTGCCGTAGCCCTAACAACCTATACGACAACAACGACAACCTATAAGCCAGCGCCAACGACGTATAGGGCGGCGACGACAACTTATAAGCCCGCCACAACAACCTATGGGGCGACGACGACAACCTATAGGCCCGCCTCGACAACCTATAGGGCGACGACGACGACCTATAGGCCAGCGCCAACAACCTATAGGGCGGTGACGACAACCTATAAGCCTGCCTCAACAACCTATAGGGCGGCGACGACAACCTATAAGCCCGCCTCAACAACTTACAGGGCGGCAACGACAACCTTGAGGCCGGCCTCAACAACCTATAGGGCGGCGGCGCCAACCTATAGGCCAGCCTCGATAACCTATGAGGCGGCGACGCCACCCTTTAGGCCAGTTTCGACAACGCATAGGGCGATGGCGACACCCTTATGGCCAGCCTCAACAACCTATAAGGCGCTAGCTCCACCTGTTCGGGCCGGGCAGGTTTTGCGCACGCCGTCGCATGAACGCTTGAGGTGATCAACGCAAGTGATAATGCTTGCTTAACACAAGCGATAGTGTCTCCACTCAATAAGACCCGCATGTGCTGCGCTATTCAACCATAACAACGCTGGGCAATCAACGGCCCCTACAACATGACAACGCACTTCACGGTAAAACTCGGTCTGGATGGTCTCACCCCAATGGAAGTAGTTGAACACGGCCGCGCCCACGTGATCGCACTCACGGGCAACGCCGTTTACACCACGCCCACTCCCACCCTGGTGGTGATCGGTGCAGCGTGCGATGCGTTGGAGGCGGCGGAGATCGCCGTGACCACCAACGGTGGCAAGCAGGACTACATCATCCGCAACCAGCGTTTGGAGGAATTGAAGGAGCTGATCCGGGAACTGGCCGGTTCCGTGCAGGCCGTGAGCCAGGGCGATGAGGTGAAGATCGCGAGCGCGGCCTTCGCTACGCGTAAATTGCCCGAGCCCAGCGGCGTGCTGCCCGCACCGGGCGACCTGCGGGTGCGCATCACCACCAAACCGGGCGAGCTCAACATCCGGTGGGACGGTGTGAAGGACCGGCGCATCTACCTGCTGGAGATCAACGACAGCGATCCGCTGGTGGAGGCGAACTTCAAACTGCTGCTCATGCTCAGCAAGAATTTCCACACGGCCACGGGCCTTACAAGCCACAAAAGCTACAGCTTCCGGGTGTGCGCCATAGGGGCGGACGGCCAGGGTCCTTGGAGCGACATCGGTACCGCGAAGCCGCTCTAGTTGGCCATTGGCCGATCCAATGCACCCGCTCATTGTTCGGTTCATACGCTCCGCACAATAACAGCCACGCTCCTGCGTAAGTCCAACAACATCATGCCCCGATGCCAGCCAACGCAGGCCATAGGAAAGCGCCGGATACGCAGCCACCGGAAAAGCCCGAGGACAAGTACGACCGCGTGCGCTCCTTGCTGACGGTATGCGTGCAACTGCTGGCCACGGATAGTGAACAAAACGCGCCGCAAGCACAACCCGGCCTTACCCCTGACCTCAAGGACTTTACCGACCGCGAACTGGAGTTCCTACGCCTGGTGCGGCTCCCTGAAACCTGGCCTTACATCTACATCGCGTTGCAGATGGGACTGAAGCTGCCCACCTTGCACTACATGCGGCGCAAGCTCTTCGAGAAGCTGGAGGTGAACAGCCGCGCGGCGATGGCCGCGAAGGTGCGGGATTGGGTGGTGGACTAGCGCTCACTGCTACTGCTCGGATCTTCCTGAAATACCCGTTCGAATTCTCGTTGCAGTAGAGCAAGGTGATCTTCTAGGGCTTGTCCTTGACGAATAGGAAGTCGTTTTGGCGGGCAGTATTGTGTGGATAATGTCAGGGTTGTTTGTGGAGTTGTCAAGTCGATGGCTAGATACCCGGAATTCGTTCCGATGCCGCTTTGCTCATGTCGGTCGAACCCAACAAATACGTCCGGACGTATACGACCAGCAGCGCACACTCGTGCTTCACGGGATCGTCTGCTTCACACTACCGCAGGTGAGCATCATGGATCCGTAGAAGGGGTTCTTGATCGGCTTCTCCAGGCTCAACCAATCGGCACCGCCCTCATACATGGGGCAATGGTCCAAATAGATGGGCTCTGCACGAGGCGCGACTTTCACCAAGGAGAGCATGGGAGCGGCCATCTCTGCGAAAGCCTTGCGTTGCGCATCGAGGTCCGACTTCGCGGCGATGCCTGCGCCGAGGTTCGTGAGCGGCTCCATCACCTGCATCCACACACCATGCATTTCGGGGTTCATGCGTTCCATCTGAACTGCTTTCACGGCGGCGGAGAACCCTGCCGCGCTTTCCGCAGCGGCCTTTGCGTCGGAGGCCACCAAAGCGTTCTTCAAGGTGAAGTAGCTCGTGAAGAGGTCGTTGAATTGATCGGACTTCGGGTTGGTCGTGGTTTGATCCACTGGTGCTTCCGATACGGCGACCTCACCGTCCACAGCGCTATGGTCCATCGCGGCGCGCTTGTCTGTGCGCTCGTATTGGCAGCAACCGGGCAGTGCGGCGTAGGCTGCATCGGGGGCCAGGAATTTCTCGCTGTCGTAACCTGCTTGCGCAATACGCTCCAACACGGCATCCAGGGTGGTGTGTACGCTGTCATACGTGATGCGGGCCGTCTTGGCGTCCACATCCCAATCAGCTTCGGCCTCACCTTTCACGAATGCGACTTTCTCGATCGTCTTCTTGCACATACCGCAGTCGCCGTTCACATGTACGGTGACCGTGCGGGCGTTCTTCATCCCGCTAATGCGGGACAAGCTCTGCGCGCTGCAACTGGTGATCAGCAACAAGCAGGCTAGCACTGAAAGGAGCTTCATGGTTCTCATATGCGTGTGGTTCTAATTACGCTTGGTTCAATGCCCGTGCCGCTTATCCCCCGGACCCGGTGGCTTAACATCTTTTCCCGTGCGCGTGTATTGACAGCAGTCGGGGAGATCGCTGTACGCACTGTCAGGCGCGATGAATTCCTGGTTATCGTAACCAGCGAGCGCGATGCGTTGCAGGACCGCGTTCAACGAG
>JANNYL010000338.1:0-2236 GCA_031410075.1 Flavobacteriales bacterium | reverse complement strand
TGACTGGGAAGGCGGCTTTCAATGGTTACGTGAAGGGCACGTACAACGAGAAGCAGATGCCGGGCTTCGGTGTCACGATCGGTGTGGATAACGGACGCTTCAAATACCCCGACCTACCCGCCAGCGTGGACAACATTTATGTGGATTGCAAGATCACCAGCCCGGAAGGGAAGGATATGGACGGTATGGTGGTGGACCTGAAGCGCTTTGCCTTGAAGATGGCCGGAAATCCGGTTGAAGCGCGCATGCACCTCACTACGCCGATAAGTGATCCCAATGTGGACGCCGCACTAAAAGCGAACCTCGATCTGGCCAGCGTGAAGAAGGTGGTGCCGATGGGCAAGGACAACCTGCAAGGGATCCTGAACGCCGACGTTACCATGGCCGGTCGCATGAGCGCAGTGGATAAGCAGCAATACGACAAGTTCAAGGCTGCTGGAACGCTGCAATTGAAGGGCATGAACTACAAGACCGATTCACTGCCATACGCCATCGGCATCACGGACCTGCTCTTCCAGTTCAGTCCACAGTT
The DNA here is from genome assembly GCA_031410075.1 of Flavobacteriales bacterium. Lineage (GTDB taxonomy): Bacteria > Bacteroidota > Bacteroidia > Flavobacteriales_F > PHOS-HE28 > PHOS-HE28. The sequence continues at coordinate 1,704 of JANNYL010000338.1, read as the reverse complement.
CCTGCAACTCACCAATTACGACGGTACTGTTGGCGGCAGTGATCTGCATGCGAGCGGCCGGGTGGATAATTACCTCGCGTGGTGGTTGAAGGACAGCACGCTCACCGGAAATTTCAATGTGAGCAGCAACAAATTCGACCTCAACGAATTGATGGGCCCGCAAGGATCTGCGACTACTTCGACGGCTGCTGATAGCACCCCGCTCACCGCGGTCGAGGTGCCCAAGAAGATCGACTTCCGCATGACGGCCACGGTGAAAGAGGTTCTCTACGACAAGATGAAACTGCAGAACTGCAAAGGCGGATTGCATGTGCATGATCAGCGCGTGGAGATGAAGGATATCTTCTTCAACCTGTTCAATGGCAGCGCCACCATGAACGGTGCATACGAAACGAAGAACCCAGCGAAACCCACTATCAATTTCGATTACGACGTGAAGGATTTCGACATCGAGCAAACGGTATTGTACATGGAAACCGTGCAGAAAATGGCGCCCATCGCCAAGAACTGCAAAGGAGCGTTCAGCACCGATCTGAAAATGCGCGCTGATCTGGACCAACACATGATGCCTGTGATGCAGTCGCTCACCGGGAACGGTAGCTTGAAGACGAAGAGCGTGAAACTGGTGGGCGTAAAGGTCCTGGAAGAAGTGAACAAATACCTGAAGAACAAGAACTTGGACAACCCCACGCTTCAGGATGTGAACTTCTCATATGAGTTCAAGGACGGCAAGATGTACACCAAGAAGTTCCCGGTGAAACTTGACAAAGTGAAGGCGGAGGTGGAAGGCTGGACGGCGTTCGCGGATCAATCCATCGAATACATGTTGACGGCCAAAGTTCCCACGGAGATGTTCGGTGCCGGAGCCAATCAGGCTGTTGCCGGATTGCTTGGAAAAGCGAGCGGCGCGCTGGGAACGAACATTGAACTACCCAAGGAGATCGATATGTCCGGAAAGATCACTGGAACGGTTATGAAGCCGGTGTTCAAACCTGTTTTCGGAGGTGGCGGCGCCAACTTGAAAGAGACGGTGGTTGCGGCGGCGAAGGAGGAGTTGAACAACCAGATCAGCAAGGTGAAGGAAGAGGCGATAGCCAAGGCAAAAGCCGAACGGGATCGCTTGATCGCCGAGGCTGAAAAGCAAACGGCCGATGCCAAGGCTCGCGCACGTTCGGAAGCAGCCAATGTTAAGGCACAAGCCTACAAAGCCGCCGACGATCAGCTTGCACAGGTGAAGGATCCCTTCGGTAAAATGGCTGCAAAAATCGTCGCCGATAAGTTGAAGAAGGAGGCCGACAAAAAAGAGCAACAGTTCATTGCTGAAGCGGACAAGAAGGCTGACGGCTTGGTTGGGCTCGCTCGTCAGAAGGGCGATGATCTGGTGAAAAAGGCTGAGGAAACGAATACCACGGTGAAGTAGGGATGTGCATTTTTTCGACTTGGCGAACGCTGAATTTTCTCGCTCGAAATGCAAGCATGGATCAGAAGGTCAGATCATTGAATGGTCAATTGATGGATCACTTTTCACGTGCGATCGAGCGAGCCACAGATACCCGTCGTGTCTTGTACCGCATACTGGTTCCGGCGTTGGCATTGCTAGTTTCCTTCGGCAGCCAAGCCCAGGATGAAGCAGTTGGTCCCTGCGACAAACCTGCTGACAAGAAGATATTGAAGCTGTTGGCTGAAGCGGCCAAGGAGAAGAGC
>JANNYL010000337.1:0-13489 GCA_031410075.1 Flavobacteriales bacterium | reverse complement strand
GCCACAATTACGAACTGTGGGTAACCGTGAAAGGTGAACCCAGCCCTGAGACCGGTTTCGTAATTGACCTTTCCGCCTTAGGCCAGGCTTTGCACGAGCATGTGGTTCGGCAACTGCCAAGTTCTCGGTGCTACTGAGACGCCCTTTCATGAATGGCACATCCAGATCGATGTTCTTATGGTCGAGTTGCCGAACCACATGCTCGTGCAAAGCCTGGCCTAAGGCGGAAAGGTCAATTACGAAACCGGTCTCAGGGCTGGGTTCACCTTTCACGGTTACCCACAGTTCGTAATTGTGGCCATGCCAATTGGGGTTGGAGCATTTACCAAAGGTGGCTGCATTCTTCTCCGTGCTCCAATCTGCACGGGCAAGTTTGTGCGCGGCGCTGAACCGTTCGCGGCGGGTAATGTGTACGATAGGCATCTGGCCGCGAAGGTAGGGGCGCTCCCCGGAGCAACATCCACGGTCGTCGCCCCTAACTTGGCCCCATGATCATTGTTACGGGTGCGGCCGGCTTTATCGGGAGTTGCCTGGTGAGCGAATTGCTCTCACGAGGCTGGCAGGATATTGTGGCGGTAGATGACTTTTCACGGGCCGACAAGTCGAGGAATCTGGAAGGGAAAAAGCTGACTGCCCGGGTGAACCGCAATGAGTTCTTCACCTGGCTCGATGCGAACGAGAACCAAGTTCAGTTCATTTTTCACCTTGGAGCGCGCACCGACACAACGGAATTCGACCACCGAATATTTGATGAGCTGAACGTGCGATACAGCCAGCAGGTGTGGGAGCGGTGCGTCCGGTACGGGATACCATTGGTGTACGCATCATCCGCAGCCACCTATGGCAGTGGAGAGCACGGCTACGCGGACGATTATGCGACCATCGCGAAGTTGCACCCGCTGAATCCGTATGGGGAGAGCAAGCACACATTCGACCAATGGGCACTAGCCCAGGAAAGGCAGCCCTTCTTCTGGGCAGGCTTGAAGTTCTTCAATGTGTATGGCCCGAACGAGTATCACAAGGGCCGCATGGCCAGTGTAGTGTTCCATGCGTTCAACCAGATCAAGGCCTCAGGCGGCATGAAGTTGTTCCGCAGCCATAGGCCGGATTATCGAGACGGCGAGCAACTGCGTGATTTCGTTTATGTGAAGGATGTATGCGATGTATGCCTTTGGCTGATGGAACATCGAAAGAACCCAGCCATTTACAACCTGGGAAGCGGAACGGCGCGATCGTTCCTTGACCTGGCACGGGCAACATTTGTGGCCATGGGCGAACCGGAGCGAATATCATTCATAGACACGCCACTGGATATCCGCGACAAGTACCAATACTTCACGGAGGCGCGAATGGAAAAATTGCGCACGGCTGGTTACACCACACCGTTCCACACGCTGGATGAGGGCATTGCGGATTACGTCAAAAGCTACCTCGCCAAGGAAGCGGTCATGTGAATGCTCAAGCCGAGAAAGCGGCAATAACCTCTGAAACACGCTCAGCGGGTACCAGCAGGTGATCAGCCGTTTTCAGATCATTGGAAATGCCGAATTCAGTGAGCGCTTCCAGGCTGATCGAACCATCACCTTTATGTATCCGGAAGATCCTCAGCTCGCAAGCGGCAGCCATCCGTTCAATGCCTCGCTGGCGTTCCAATCGCTCCTGTTTCGGAGGGTCGTACGTGGGTAGAACTTCCACCACGACAACGGGTCTATCGGAGTTGATGCGTGCCTGCATGGTCACCAATACTTCCAGCTCACCACCCTCCACGTCCACCTTTACAACGCCCAGTTTCCCTGGGTTTGATCGTATTTCAACACTGCGCCAACGCACCAAGCGGACAGGGATCTCCTTTTCGCTCGCGCTCTTGGCTCGGAAATCCTTGATCAAAGTCGCAGTGGAATCATCGGGGTCATCGCCTTGCCAAAGGAGCAACGAACCATCCCCATCCTCGTCAGTAAGCGCAGCTGGAATGATGCTAGCGTTCCTATAGCCGTTGGCAGCGATCAGCCGCTCGGCATAGTCCACACAAACGGGATTCGGTTCGAAGCCGACATACGGCACATCTGGCCATGAGGACCTCAATTTGATCAGCGTTTGTCCGATGTTCACGCCCACGTCAATGAATGTTCCCGGAAACAGTGGGATCAACACCCGAAGCAGGTCTTCCATGAAATGGCCACTATCCAACACGTAAGCGAATCCAACGCCCTTGACCATTGGTAGTTTGGTGCGCTTGCCCGAGAGCACCATCGTTCCTGTGAACGTAATGTGCTTAAGGACACCCAGCTTGTTCAATGCGCGCAAGCCGAGCGCCGCGAAGTTCATCGGGAAAAGGAAGCCGCAAGGTCATGCGCATCCTCGGCCAAGTCTGCCTGCAACCGCAAGAGCTCCGTGCGCACTCGTTGCAGCCTGCGCACCGCTTCCTCGCGAGCATCTTCTTGCTTTCGGCCACCACGCAACTGGGCCTTGGCGCCTTCAATGGTGAAACCGTCCTGCTTCAAAAGCACTTGGATCTCCCGGATCTTGGCGACATCATCCTTTGAATAGAGGCGGTCGCCTTTGCCGGTGCGCTTGGGGCGAAGCATGCCGAACTCCTTTTCCCAATAACGCAACAACGATGTATTTACGCCCAACTGTTCGGCCACCTCACCAATAGTCCAATAGACGCGCTCGATGGTTTTTTCCTTCAACGGCATATCGAAAGTGGTCTGGATCCCACGCTGTATTTCCGGTGCCGAAGGTAACGGTCAATCGAACGATTGGCTCGCGTTGCGGGACTGCTCGATCATGCGCGCATACTCATCCGGCGTTAGGCTATTGAACAGATAGTTCGCTGGATCCACGGCTGTTCCCGACTTGTGCACTTCATAGTGCAGGTGTGGGCCTGAGCTCAAACCTGTATTGCCCGAGTATCCTATCAGGTCACCGCGCTTTACACGTTGTCCGTTGGAAACCTTCAGCCTGCTGAGGTGGCCGTAAAGCGTTTCATATCCGAAACCGTGGTCGATGATGATGTGGATCCCATAACCAGATGTGCTGTATTCAGCGAACGTCACCCGGCCATCACCTGAGGCATAAATCTCCGTACCAACTGGCGACGTGAAGTCCAGGCCTTCATGCATCTTGATGATCTTGAGGATGGGGTGCATGCGTTCACCAAAGCCACTGCTCACTTGTGTTTTTTCGTTGGGAATGGGTTGAATGCTGGGAATACTCGCGAGCATTTCCTGCTTGCGCATGGCCAGGCCCGCCACTTCATCCATGGAGATGCTCTGCACGTAAAGTTGTTTGGCGATACGGTCCAATCGCTTACGTGTTGTCATCACGAGCTCGCTGCTGGCGTATCCTTCAAGGTCCTTGTATCTGTTCACCCCACCAATACCGGCTTGGCGCACATCAGCAGGAATGGGGTCCGCCTCGAAGATCACCCGATACACGTTGTCATCCCGGCGCTGAACATCGTACAACACATTCTCGATGTCTCCAAGTCGCTTGTTCACCAATTCATATTGCACCGCCAATTGTTGGTTCTCCCGCTTCAAACTTGCCTCAGCGTTGGTATCCACAAACTGCGCCAGCAGGAACATGCCAGCGATCCCGACCAACAGTCCCGGAAGCAAAGCGAGCATGGTACGCTTCGCCTTTTGCATACCGCTGATGCGGATACGCTCGAAATTGAGCGTATCGGGGTTGAAGCGGTATTTGAGCTCGGCCATCGTTGAAAAAAGTTGGAGCGGGCAAAACCAATGGGATGGCGAATGTACCCGCAACGATCGAAAATTCAGGATATCATGAAGTGAACGGACCACCCTTGTAGCATGCCACCCCTTCTACATTCGCGCTCCGAATTGCACGCACACGATGACCTCCCGCGAGATCCGCCAAGCCTTCCTCGATCACTTCGCCAACCACGGCCACACCATTGTGCCCAGCGCACCGATGGTGGTGAAGGATGATCCGACGTTGATGTTCACCAATGCGGGGATGAACCAGTTCAAGGATCTTTTCCTCGGCAACCGCCCGGCACAGCATAAGCGCATCGCCGACACCCAGAAATGCTTGCGCGTTTCTGGCAAGCACAACGACCTTGAGGAAGTCGGCATCGACACGTACCACCATACCATGTTCGAGATGCTCGGCAACTGGAGCTTCGGCGATTACTTCAAAAAGGACGCGATCGATTGGGCGTGGGACCTGTTGGCCAACGTGTACAAGATCGATAAAGCGAACATCTACGTTACTTATTTCGGCGGGGATAAGAACGATAAGCTGGATCCGGATGAGGAGACGCGCGAGCTATGGTTGAAATATCTACCAGCCGAACGCATTCTACCCTTCAGCCGGAAAGACAATTTTTGGGAGATGGGCGACACGGGTCCGTGTGGTCCGTGCACCGAGATCCATGTGGATGTCCGAACCGCCGAGGAAAAGGCCCTGAAGCCTGGTCACGAGCTGGTCAACAACGACCACCCACAGGTGATCGAGATCTGGAACAACGTGTTCATGCAGTTCGAGCGGAAATCCGATGGCTCACTGCAAACACTTCCAGCCCAGCACGTGGACACCGGGATGGGTTTCGAGCGCTTATGCATGGTTCTGCAGGGTAAGCGCAGCAATTACGACACCGACGTATTCCAGCCATTGATCCAAGCGATAGCCAAGCAATGCGGAAGGAATTACGGTGCGGAAGAAAAGGCGGATATCGCCATGCGTGTGATCGCCGATCACCTGCGCGCGATATCGTTCGCCATTGCCGATGGACAACTTCCTAGCAACACCGGCGCCGGTTATGTGATCCGCCGGATCCTGCGTCGCGCTGTGCGATATGGATACAGTTTCCTTGGTTTCAATGAGCCCTTCATGCATGCGTTGGCTCCAACGCTCGCCGGGCAAATGGGCGATCAGTTTCCCGAGTTGAAGAAGCAAAAAGCCATAGTCGAGAGCGTGATCCTGGAAGAGGAGAAGGCGTTTCTACGAACGCTGGAGCAAGGCACCAAGCGATTGGAGCTCGCACTTGCCGAAACAAAAGGGACAATTCCGGGTGAGAAGGCTTTTGAACTACTGGACACGTTCGGCTTCCCGATCGACCTGACGCAGTTGATGGCCCGTGAAGAAGGTCGCGATGTTGACATGGTCGGCTTCGAGGCCGAATTGAAAAAGCAGAAGGATCGAAGCCGCGCGGCCACCGCCGTTACTACCGGCGATTGGGTGGTCTCGGCGGATGCCGGGATGGGAAGGGGCGAAACCGAATTCGTTGGCTACGATGACCTCGTGTGCGATTCGCGCATCCTACGCCACCGAAAGGTATCGAGCAAAAGTGGCGACCAATACCAGATCGTTCTGGATTGCACGCCATTCTATGCCGAGGGTGGCGGACAAGTTGGCGATCAAGGCTGGCTGATCAATGGCGGGGAACGAGTGGAAGTGATCGACACCAAGCGTGAGAACCAACTCATCGTGCATTACACGAAGAGTTTGCCGAAGGATGTGAACGCAACCTTTACAGCACAGGTAGATGCCTCACGCCGTAACCTCACTGCACGCAACCACACTGCAACGCATTTACTGCATCATGTTCTGCGCAAGCACTTGGGCACGCATGTGGAGCAGAAAGGCTCGCTCGTTGCCCCGGACCGTCTGCGCTTCGACATCAGCCATTTTACCAAAGTGACCAATGAGGAACTCCTCATCATCGAGCGAGAAGTGAACGTGATGATCACTGAGGATATCGTATTCGATGACCGCCGCAACGTGCCCATCGCTGAAGCAAAGACCATGGGCGCTATGGCACTTTTCGGTGAGAAGTACGGCGACAGCGTGCGTGTGGTGAAGTTCGGCCCGAGCGTGGAGCTATGTGGTGGAACGCATGTGCCACGGACCGGCGTCATCGGACCGTTCCGGATCGTTAGCGAGAGCGCGTTAGCTGCTGGCATACGGCGCATCGAGGCCATTTCGAGCGTAGAGGCCGAGCGCATGATCAATGAGAAATTGGCCAAACTCGATGCCATCAACACCTTGCTTCAGCACCCGACCGACCTGGTGCATGCAGTGAAGAAATTGGTGGAACACAACGATCAGTTGAGCAAGGAACTGGAAAAAGCCGCTCGCGAAAAGGTGCGGAATTATGCCACCTCATTGCCTGCGAAGGCCAAGCGAAATGACAAGGGACTGAGCGTTTTGGTCGAACAACTCGATCTTGATCCCCAAGGAATGAAGGATCTGGGGTATCAACTGCGGGAGCAGCACCCTGACCTGGCCTTCGTATCGGGTTCGGTTCTGGACGGAAAGCCAATGTTGGCAGTTTCCATCGGCAGGGATTACGCGGCAGCCACTGGCATTAAGGCCACGGATATCATCAAGCAGATCTCAGTGGAGATCAAAGGCGGGGGCGGCGGCCAGCCAGACTTTGCCACCGCCGGAGGAAAAGAGGCGGGCGGCTTGGCCAGCGCATTGAAGAAGGCGGAAGCTTTGTTGAACTAGACCTACCTGACCGTTCAGAACGAAGAAGGCCACCTTAACAGGTGGCCTTCAATGCCATTAACGAATTTGAAGGGATCTTTCTGCCACGTCCCCTGGTACAAGCCCATGAGCAAGCACCGGGATCCGATCATGCCATACTAGGGCGTGGCTTAATGGGGTGGCCCGTAGTAGGGATCACCTTGCCATATACCGGCCCGAAGTACTTGGAATCGTAGCTCATCCCCAGATTCAGGATGTATAGGCCGTTCAGCACAACCACCAGCACATAGTCGAGCATGGTGCGTTTACCGAAACTCTGGGCCGTTTCTATCCACACTTTGGGCAGGAAATAGAGTTGACCTACCACCGGGATCAAAAAGAGCAATAGGTGACTGGCCGGGCGACCCACGATCCGCAGGAACACGATCATATTGTACACCGGTATCAGGCACGTCCAGCCTTTTTGGCCAGCCTTTTCGTACAGCCTCCATTGAGCTACTATGCCCACCACGATGAAGAAACCTGCGATATAGTACATACTGTCGCCGACTTCCAGATCATCGTGGATATAGTCGTGCAGGGCACCTAACATGTGTGTGATCGATTCCATTTACCTGGGGTTATTCGTTGTGGACATCCTTGCTGGTCCAGCAAGTAGACGGCGCAAGTTGAAGAGGGTTGCCTTGGTCAACGTAAAAAGTCCCACAACATTTTCCACGGCGTGATGAAGAGAACTAACTGGCCGAGGAAAGGTCGAAACCGCCCTACGAGCAGGGGTTTTGGTAAAAGGTAAGGGGTGCGTTTGCCGGTTCAGGGAACTTAGCTACTTTCGCACCCCATTTCTAAGGACCTATGTACGCCATTGTCGATATCGCAGGCCAGCAATTCAAAGTAAAAGCTGGTCAAAAGTTGAAAGTTCACCGCATGGAAGCCGAAGAGGGCAAACATGTGGAACTGGGCAATGTGCTGCTCGTGAGCAATGGTGACAAAGTGAGCGTGGGAACCCCGACCGTCGAGGGATTCCGCATCGCAGCCAAGGTGATGAGCCATGGTAAAGGGGACAAGATCCTCGTCTTCAAGAAGAAGCGCCGCAAGGGCTACAAGAAGATGAACGGCCATCGCCAATACCTCACCGAACTTTGGATCGAGAGTATCCTGGGCAAGGGTGAGAAGTTCGACGCCAGCAAAAGCACCGCTCCAAAACCGCGTGTGATCGTTGCCGAGAAGCCGAAAGCCGCGAAAGTGACCAAGGTGGTCGCTGCAGAAACCAAAGCGCCAGCGAAAAAGGCACCAGCGAAAAAGGCGCCGGCGAAAAAAGCGGCTCCGAAAAAAGACACCAAGAAGTAAAACCTCGGCTCCACTCGGTCCTGGATCGAGCGGAACCGGAACCTGAAAGACCCTATCAGCAATGGCACACAAGAAAGGTGAAGGAAGTACCCAGAACGGCCGCGAGAGCCACAGCAAGCGCCTAGGCGTAAAGATCTTCGGTGGTAGCGCAGCTATCGCTGGCAACATCATCGTTCGCCAGCGCGGCACCAAACACCACCCCGGCCGCAATGTCGGTATCGGAGTAGACCATACCCTCTACGCACTGGTTGATGGCGTGGTGGTATTCCGCCGCAAGCGCGACGATAAGAGCTATGTTAGCGTAGTGCCCGCGGAAGCCGCGGCAAGCTGAGGTTATCCCTCCTGATCATTCATAGAGCCCTTCTCCGCCGCAAGGCAGGGAGGGGCTTCTACTTTTCCCTAAGATGGGTACGTGCCCTCCCTGAATAGAACCCATCGCGTTCTACCACCGCATTCAGAAATACCAAAGCCTGCTCGCGACCGTTCGCACGTTCCACTGCGAGGGCGTGGTACCATTCAGCCTCTTCCGCGAACGTTTCAATTGAATGATGCTGCGCGCGGTCCAGCAAATTCACGGCACGTGGGAACAGTCCGAGATCATAGCAGCAGAGCCCGGCATAGAAAAGAGCGTTCACATCCTCCGGATACTCCTCCAGCACAAGGAACATGTCCTCCAAACAGCCCTGCCGATCGCCACGGGCGAATTTGCCGATAGCCGTATTGAAGAAGCGGTCGTACGGTACGGCATGATCGGTACGACCCGCTTCAGCTTTGGCCTGTGCATCGCTGAAACGGGCATCCACCGAGCCGTTCGCCAATTCCAGTAAAGGATCCACCTGGTAAAGCTCTTGCGGGTGAACCAGTTTCAGGTCGAAGAAGAACATCAGCTTGCGCGAATGAGCAGGTACGGCGGTCGTTTTCGGTTTCTCGTATTCGATCGGTGACAATGGCACAGGTGCTACAAGGATCGTCTCTACACGGGCAGGAGGGTCTTCTCTGGAAGCGGTCACCTCCGCATCATTGGCTTGCACAAATCGGTCGCTACCACGAAACGCCGATCTCAGCGACTCGGGCAACGCGATAGCCTGGTCAAGTTCCTCGGCGAATGCTACTTGCTCGGCCGGTGAGATAGGCACAGCAACAGTCTCCACCAAGGCATCGGTAGTCCGCGCTGGTCGAGTATCCTCATTTCGGATGAAATACCAGACCGAGATGGCCACCACAAGGATCGAAACACCTGCGATCAAACCGGATCTCCCACTCGATCGTCCTACACCATCCCGGAGTTCGCCCATTCCCTTCATCGTTGCGAGAGCACCGGGCAAACGCAATCCATCCATAGCGTCACTCAGCAATGGATCTCCTTCCATGTTCCGCTCGATGGCGTGCAGTTCGCTTGGTGTAAGCTCGCCCCGCACATAACGCTCAGCTTGAGCCGGGCTGACCGGCCCTTGAGGCATGAAAGGGTTATCGGTCGTTCTGTTAAGCATGGCGATCGGCTCCAACCTGAGGAGCTCGTTTTAGAAGCAAACGCAGATTGCGCCGCCCATTTTGCAAATGACTGCGCACCTGTTCAACGGAGGATCCGGTGCGTTCGGCAGTCTGCTCGTAACTCAGTCGTTCGAAGTAGAAAAATTGGATGCATGTCCGCTGCACTTCATTCAACTCGGTGATGGCTGATTCCAACTGCTTCAATGTTGCCTCGTGCAGTGCGGCATCGTCAGCGCTTTCTTCCAACGGTTCTGGCTGATCGTCCAACCGGGCATCGGGTTGGTGCTTGCGCAATTGCATCAGGCAACGATTGCGCACCACAGTGTGCACCCAGGGACGAAAGGACTTCACATCATGTTTGGCGAGAAGTCCGGGCAGGTCACCGAAAAAGGTCGTTACCAGGTCCTTGGCTTGCTCTGTGTCTTTCAGATACTTCATGCTCACCCCGAAAAGCAAATGGGCGTACCGGTCCCATAACGCGGCGAGCGAGGCCTGCTGGCCGTTTTTCACGTTGGCCACCAGATCCTCGTCGCTCAACGCTTCGATAGTCTTCCTTCGGAGGAACATTTCAGATCATCGGATCATTGCACCCCAGCATTGCGCTGCTGGTACAGGTCGAAGTAACTCTTCGTTTCGATCGCCACAACGCCCCCGGTAACATCACCGTACTTGGCTGGCAGGCCTCCGGTGTACACACTGATCGAGTTGATCGCGTCAGGCGGCACCCCGCTCAACGATGCACCCAGCTTAACGCCATCCACGAAGTAGCACATGTTCTCGCTGCGGGATCCGCGAAAAAAGAGACCGTCGCCGTTGGGGCTTTTGTAAACACCAGGCACGCTGCTACTGATCATCTCAACGGGATTCTTGCGGTCGGGGTTGCGCTTGAAATCGGTGTGAAAGAGCTTGGCAACACTCGGATTATCGACATCGATCAGCTTAGGCATCCACCTTCCACGTTCCACAACCACGTCACCGATCACCTTGGATGCGTTCAATACCAGATCACCCATCCTGGTGATATTGTCCGGGCTAACGATGACGGCCTCGAACGTGCGATCGACATTCAACGCCACCACACGCACGTCGTATGCGCCTGGAGGCAATGGCTTCAAGATAAAGCGGCCGTCTTCGTCACTTTGGGTGTGAAACCGGTTCTCCCCCTGAACTGCGGTGATCTCGGTGAAAGGGATGGACTCTTTGCGTTCGTCGAACAACCGGCCTTGTATTGCGCCGAAATTCTGCGCCATCAGTTGCATGCACGCTCCCATGGAGAGCGTCGTACTCATTATCCAGGTTCTCATGATCAAGGGGATTTGACGATAAGATGCAGGCGAGTGCTGGAATGCACACGGCCGTTGGAAAAACTACAACTCCACCGCCACCACTTCCTTCACGCCTGGGACCATTTGCCGCAGCAGGTTCTCGATGCCACCCTTGAGGGTAACCATGCTGCTAGGGCAGCCACTGCACGAACCACGAAGGTCCACCGCCACCACACCATCCTTGAAGGAACGAAAGGCGATATGCCCACCATCCCCTGCAACCGTGGGGCTCACGTACTCATCGATCACCGAGATGATCTGGCGTTCAGTATCGTCGGTAGGTTCTGCGTGGGTGACGGCTCGTTCGTTAGCGTCCGCCTTGGCTTGAGCGGGTGCATCGGAATTCACAATACGGCCATCGGTGTTCAAGTACTCCTGGATGTACTCACGCAATTCCAACTGGACCAGATCCCACGTGATGGAATTATTCTTGGTGACGGTGATGAAATTGCCACTGATGAACACACCGGTCACGAATGGAAGGTTGAAGACATGTCCGGCCAATGGGCTCACCGCTTCGGCTTCATCAGGGGTGCGGAACTCCACCATTCGACCGTCGGGCACCAACATACGGCTGGCCACATAGCGCATGGTGGCGGGGTTGGGCGTCATCTCGGCATAAACGGTAATGGGCGGTTGTTTCGTGGCGGTCTCCATGGAACAAAGGTAGAAGGGCAGTGCGGTAGCACGTGATGGTCATATCAGCGAGCGCAGGCAAAAAGTCTATCACAAGATCACAAGACTTGGCAATATCATGTTGGGCATATCACCCCACAGCCTGCTCACCCGCCTACTTTCGCGTACCGGAATGAAAAACGTGCGCGTTCGCCAATGGTTCTCCGCTCTTGCAGCGGTGCTGCTTCTGGCATCATCGGCTATGCCGGCATTGGTTCGCATGACGTGCGTGAGTGGCGGGCACACGGTGTTGAGCGTTGGTCAAGCGGAGGATTGTTGTCCGGATAGCGACCAACAGGAAGGGGCCAGTATTCAGGCTATTTGTTGCGAATTCCAACAAGCCGCCCCGCAACGGGCAGAATTCAATGCTGAACACCACGTCGCTTTTCAATTACCTGTAGTACTGCTCTATTCATCTGGTGTTTCCGACTCCCATGTCGCGGACCTGCGTACGCCAACCGATCGCGGATCGGAACGGCCACCACCGCTCTATGTATTGAAGCGCTTGAGCCAGTTGTGCTCCTTCCGGATCTGATCGGGGTTCCCGTATTCGCGTTGCATCAGTGCTGCGCTGGTCCCTCTTCTATCCACCGGATGATCCTTACCCTTTGAATCCAAGAACACTTCTTCTTTTCCTGATCCAACTCACCCTGTGCATGGTGCGCGCACAGGACGGCCCGAATATCGCCGGGACCGTTCTAGGCCAAACTCCGGACGGCAAGCGGAGTCCAGTTCCGTTCGCCTCCCTGCTCGTTCTCGAAACAGGCATCACCGGAACTAGCGACGACCAAGGGCGTTTTGTTGTGACAGCACCTTGGAACCTTCCTGTCAAGATCGTAACCACGGCTATGGGCTTCAGCACCGATACAACGGAACTGGTGGCTCCTTCCCCGGGGAATATCATCTTGCTCCAAGCGTTAACCGAATTGAACGCTGCTGAAGTGGTGCAACGCCAAAGCGGCAACCAATTGAGCCTGCGCACGACGGAAGCGACCGAACGCATCGGGGCAAAAGAGCTGAAACGTGCCGCTTGCTGCGACCTGAGCGAGAGCTTCGAGAGCAACGCAACGGTGGATGTTAGCTACAGTGATGCGGTCAGTGGTGCGAAGACGATACGCATGTTAGGGCTCGATGGCAAGTACGCGCAGATAAGCGTGGAAAACATTCCTTTCATCCGTGGGCTCAGCAGCAACTACGGGCTCACCCTCATTCCAGGCCCATGGATCAACTCGATCAACGTGAGCAAAGGCATCGGCACTGCGGTGAACGGGCCGAACGCGATGACCGGCCAGATCGACCTGTGCTTGGTAAGCCCCAGCGATGCGGATCCGCTGTTCACCAACTTCTACGTGAACAACCAGGGCCGCACCGAGCTGAACGTGAACACCGCCCAGCGGCTGGGGAAGGCGGGTGATAACCTGATCATGGTGCAAGGCAGCTTGAACCAGCGGGACATGGACGACAACAACGACGGCTTCCGCGATCAACCGTTGAGCCGCCGTTTCAACATCATGGACCGGTGGCTGCAGCAACGTGGAAAACGCACAACACAAGTGATCGCCCGCTATGTGACCGACCGGCGAGATGGGGGGAACACGGATGCACATGTTCGGGGCGAAGGACCCGGTGGCAGGCACTACAACGTGGGTATCAAGAACGAGATGGGCGATGTGATCGCCAAGAACGGCTGGATCCTGCGCGACAGCACCAAGAGTATCGGCATCCTCACCTCGTTCCGCAATCATACGGTCTCGTCGAACTTCGGTGACCGTGGGTACGAAGGGGCGCAGCTTAGCGGATACGCGAACCTTGTCTACCAACAACTGATCGGCAAAGGGAACGACCAGATCAAGACCGGTGGTAGTTTCCAATACGACGCGTACAAGGAGTCTTTCCAAGACAGTGCCTTCAGCCGCGTCGAGCGTATGCCCGGCGTATTCGCGGAATACACCCGTTCACGGAACCGCTTCACCGTAGTGGCCGGAGTGCGTGGGGATTTCAACAGTGCTTATGGGAACACGGTCTCGCCGCGGTTGCACGTGAAATACGACCTCGGTCCGCTCACGGCTTTGCGCCTTTCCGCTGGTCATGGGTTCCGGAGCGCGAACCCGTTGGTGGAGAATGCGAGTGCACTGGCCAGTTCACGCAATGTGGTGGTCGAAGGACCCTTGGGCATGGAACGCTCATGGAAC
>JANNYL010000336.1:0-3742 GCA_031410075.1 Flavobacteriales bacterium | reverse complement strand
CAAGAAGTTGAGGGCCGATCTGGAACAGCAGGAATCCGAGCATGGGCAGAAAGCCCAACTACGTCGCGACGGTGTACGTGAGGGTAACGAGAACCTTACGAAAGCGGAAGCGGAGTTCTACAGTGGCAGCGATGCAAAGCGACGCAGCTACGAAGAGGAATTGGCCGCGTTGCGCGAGGCTTGGGCCCGGGATCAGCAGCGCATGCGCGAAAAGAGCGATCAGGCGCGCAATGGAGCGTGGGCTGCCAATGATGCGTTGCGTGACCAGCGCGCTGAAAAGGACAAATCATGGGCCGAAAGCCGCGGCGAACGAAGCACTGAAAGCGCGGCTGGAAAGGAAGCGTTCGCGCAAGCCCTAGCTGACGACGCCGCTGCCGCGAAAACCCGCACCGAGCAAGCGCGTTCACAGAACGAGCAATTGGCCCAGACCCAAGCTGGTATGCAGCAACGCGGTACGGCAGCAAGACAGGAACTACAGGACGAAGTGGCCAATGAAAAGGAACATCTGGATAACCGCCAACGACAAGTTGCCAATCGTTCCGAAGACATCCGATTGGCAGCCAAAGAGCAGCTAGGGAAGACCTCCGCCGGTGAGCAGCGTTCGTTCGCTGAGTTCAATCGTGGGCAGTTGGCCAACGAGTACCCGCAAGGCGTTACCGAGGAGAGCTACACCGAAGGCAATAAGGTCATCGTGCGTCGTGTGTTGGTGCAAGGCAACAAAGCCGACAATTACACCAAGGTGATCGGTAAAACCCAGACGTACTACTTCAAGAACGGCCAGAGCATTACCGAATGGATCTGGACCAAGGAGACTGAGTGAAAACGTACGAGACATGAATAGGAGCTGGTCCTACGGAAGTCCATGATCCACAAGATTTCTACTTAGTCTCGTTCGTCTGTGAAGCCACAAGTGACCCCAGCCACCCAGCTTGAACACACAGTTGTGGAGCGGCCGGGAACACTTGCGGGAGATGGGGCGTGCAGAGGAGGGTGTGAGGCATCAGAAGTTACTCCATTGATTAAATTCTTGAGTATTCGCGAATGACCAAATTCGTGTATCACAAGGCATTATTTGTCGTGGCATTTTTTGCATTGATTGCATTTTTATTTTTCACTATATCAAGATTAGTTATTTCAAGCGTCAATTCAAGTCATAATGAATTCATAAACAACGAGTACTCCGGAAGAATAAGCTCTATCCGGAATATTCGTCGAGGCATGTACTCTCTTGGGGTCGAAATGTCAGACACTTTTTTGTCTTTAGATTTACCTCTTGCCGTGTTTCTACGTGAACACCCATTGCACGTTGGTGACTCCATTAGGAAGGAAAAAGGAAGCGAAGAAGTCTTTTTTTTTGCTCAATCTGACTCAACTTCGGAGCCAATTCGCTTTACATTAGGAAAACCACGTTTCTAGTATTGAGTTTGATAATTCCTTTGGCGAGAGGTTCTCAGTTGTAGCTCGGGTGCGAACTGTTGTCGCTTGGCTGGAATCGTGCGATGGCTTTACTCAGGGTTCCGGCCTACGAGCCGGAAGTGACCGAGAGAGTTAGGGCCTGTGGCCCGTCTGGATGATTCCCCGCCGGTGTTTGGGCCAATGACAACTACGCGTTCAAGCTGGGAACATTTCCGGGATTGAGGGTGAAGCGTCGTCGACTGTTTCGAGTTTTTTATCGACCAAAGAACCTGGTTCGCGGTTCACGCGTATGAGGGTGGCTTGAAAAGTCTTCACATGCGCTTGCTTGCCCTTCCCGCGTTTATTTATGCCCTAGTGCTCTCGGCCCAAACCGGTCCCGGTGGTGTTGGTAGCAATACCAACAACGTGTTATGGCTGGATGCCAACAGAGGGATCACACAATCCGGTGGTCTGGTTTCCCAATGGAACGACCAGTCAGGCAACAATAACCACGGGCTTCAACCGGGAGCCATTCCAACGGCCAAGCCAGCATTCGTGGCCAGCTCGGTGAACGGTTACCCATCGCTGGATTTCGATGGTACTGATGATCAGCTATGGGTCACGGACAATGCCACGATCGACCTCACGCAATGGCACTTCTTCATGGTATTGACCGCCGACGTGCAGAAGAACTATAATGCCTGGATGGTGAAAGGTGACGATAGCGACGAGAACTGGGAGATGCTCAGCTACAATGATGGGAACATCCACACGCCGACCAAGTACACGGATGGCACGCGGACCTTTCCCAGTTCTGCCGGAGGGCAGGTGACCACCACTACCTTCGATATTATCGAGTACAGTTACTCCACCGGCGTGGGTCGTGATGTGTACAAGAACGCCACGAACATCATAACCGACAACGAGAACAAGACGCCCAAGGTGAACAACCTGCCGTTATACATCGCCAACGAGCGCAGCACAGCGGGTCGTTGCGTGAACGGCGATATCGCGGAAGTGGTCGCATACAATGCTCCGCTGAACAGTGCACAGCGGATCATCGTGAACAACTACCTCGCGGCGAAATACGGACGTACGTTGTCTACGAATGATCTTTTCATCCAGGACAATGCGGGCAACGGGAATTTCGACCACGATGTGGCCGGTATCGGCCGGGTTGACGCTTCGAACCTGCAAACCGACTCACGGGGTTCAGGGATCTTGCAGATCAGCAAGGCGGGCTATAGTGGATTGGACAACAACGAGTTCTTGCTCTGGGGACACAACAACGGGGTTCTGGGCACTTTCGGTGTTCCTGATAAGCCAGCAGGCGTGCAAGGGAGATGGGGTAGGGTTTGGCGGGTGAACGAGGTGAGCACAGGCGGTGCCGCCGTGGATGCGGGTAACATTGATATCACCTTTGATATGGCAGGATTGGGACCAGTTACAGCCGGCGACCTGCGGCTCCTGGTTGATTCGGACAACGATGGCTTGTTCGCGGATGAAACTCCGATAAGTGGTGCCACATTC
The DNA here is from genome assembly GCA_031410075.1 of Flavobacteriales bacterium. GTDB lineage: Bacteria > Bacteroidota > Bacteroidia > Flavobacteriales_F > PHOS-HE28 > PHOS-HE28. Next base: position 817 of record JANNYL010000336.1, on the reverse strand, counting down.
GTTAGCGGAACCCTTTATCGATTCAGTAATACCGCTGCGATCGCGAACAATTTCCGCTTCACACTCGGCACCACCAATGTGAGCAACACGCCATTGCCGATCGAGCTGGTTTCGTTCACGGCTTCGCCGGTCGATGGCACCACGGTGCGCCTAAAGTGGGTTACTGCGAGCGAACAGGGGAATGACTATTTCACAGTGGAGCGTTCTGTAGACACCTACGCATGGATCGATGCCGCCTCACTGGACGGGGTGGGCAACAGCACCGAGTTGACGGACTACACGATGGATGATAGGGACCTTACGCAGGGCACGCTCTACTACCGCTTGCGGCAAACCGATCTGGATGGCACCTCGACCGTATCGGATATCGTGGTGGTAGACCTTTCGGGCAAAGGAGACGAAGATGCTCTGGTGTATCCGAATCCCGGGTCCGGGCCTTTCGCACTATATTTTTCAGAGCCAGTATCCGGCAGGGTGGATCTTCAGTTGATCGATCCAGCTGGTCGCAGAGTGGACTTTTTTTCTGAGGCTATGCAAGGTGCTTCCACTCTCAAATTCGATCCACGTGGGGTCATTCCAGGGCTCTATCAACTGCGAGGCTGTATCGGGGGAAAGATCAGCGTTCATAGCCTCGTGATCACTCCTTAGTTTCTTCCATCGCTTTCCACGGGCTGAGCTTGTCATATAACCTTGCCAGTTCGCCTCCGTATCCTGATCGAACGGAACAAATTGCAATACCATTTCGCCATACAGATCGGGTGGATGTGTATGCCGAATTGGTGCAAACACAAAGCCCCGGCCGATCGGCCGGGGCTTT
>JANNYL010000335.1:0-2164 GCA_031410075.1 Flavobacteriales bacterium | reverse complement strand
GCCTGCTCGGCGTAGCGCTCGATGCGGGGTTCAACGCCAAATCCACCTTCAACCGCGCCTTCCGGGAGCACGAGGGATGCTCTCCAAGTGAATGGGTGGAGCGTTCGACGGGCACCGGTTCAACACCGCCTGGGGCCAACGCCTGATCCGGTGCGGCCCACTTTCTTCCGCCCCGCTGATCAGCAGTGGGTTAGGCTATAGGTGCCACAACCGGTTCTGAGGCGACAAAGGCTTCTGAAAGAGGCTGTTTTGCATCCACAAACACACATGCGATGCGCACCACTAACACCCTTCTACTCCTTCTTCTCATTGTCCTGTTCCAAACCGGATGCGACCAAAGCAATACCTCAGCCCCGGCGGCAGCACCCTCGCTCGAGGCCGATGACACCGAAGCGAACCGTCTCTTGCCGAAGCTACTCCGCGGGCTGCCGGTGGGACTGGTCGGCGCCCACGACCCTAACCCGGTGAACGCGGTGTTCGAGGACAGCATGTATGTATGGAAGCACAACACCACCATCCGTTCACTCGTGGGCGATATGAAGCTGGTCGAGTTCGGCAGCTTCGTTTGGACCGACAAAGGCTGGTACCACCGCGTGGCTGATACGCCGCAGAACTTCGAGACATACTACAGCTGTCCGGGGGCGAAGCTGAAGGCCGGTGTCGTGTACACTGATCCCGCAAGCTGGCGCCGTCAAGAAACCCTTACCGGTGGTGATGCCTTGTGGTACTACATCGTGGAAGATGCGAAAGGCAAGCGCTGGAAGGGCACGGCGTTGGTGGAGACGGAAGCCGTTCTCGAGCCCGCCGTGCGCGATAGCGGGACCTTCACCTTTCAGCCGAGCCGCTGCTTGCTGCAATGGACCGGTTACGGTGAGGTCGGTGACTACAGCCTAACAGGAACGCTCGCGCTCGGATCCGGCTATGTGCAGTTGGACAGCACCGGTATCCGCAAAGGCGAACTCGTGGTTGACATGCGGAGCCTAGCACACGCGAACGCCCAACTCGTGGAACACCTGAAAGGCGAGGACTTCTTCACGGTCGAGCGGTTCTCAGAAGCGCGCTTCACGGTCACCTCCGCAACGCCGTTGGTGAACGACACATGCACCGTTCGCGGCGACCTGTCCCTCCGCGGCGTCACCAAACCGGTGCGCTTCGCTGCGCGGGTGGCGCGCCAAGGCGGCGGCTGCACGGTGAGCGGTACACTGGTGCTTGACCGCACGGCCTTCGGCGTGAAGTACGGCTCGTCTTCGTTCTTCAGCGGGTTGGGCGATGAGGCGATCAGCAACACCATGCGCTTGGAGCTGGGTCTGGTGGCAGAGAAGCGATGAACCTGTGATCAGAGGCATAAACGGGTGGTGCCCCCCAAGGACCAACGGCTTCCAGCCGGTGCCAAGAACATGCATTACCCGATCGTCCACGTATGCTCGCCCTTGAGCAACGCATCCAGATCTCCGATGCCCTTCACTTCCTTCGCCTTCTTCACCTGCGCTTGCAGCTTGTCTTCGTGGGTCGCGCGGTCGTTCACGTAGAACACACCGAAGGGTCGTGGGAAGTCGCCAGCGTGCTGCATGTCATCGAAGAGGCGCACCAGGATGCTGGCCTTGAAGTTGTCGCGCTCGTCGTGGATCCAGCAATCGTTCGGTGAAAAGTCGGCGCCGATTTCGATGATGCGTGGCTTCATCTCCTGTATGCAAATGCCCTTGGTACCACCTGCGAAGGTGAGCGGCTTGCCCTGCTCTACGAAGAGCGTGTTCGTGGGCTTGTTCGCTTTCTCCGTAAAGACCTCGAAGGCACCGTCGTTGAACACATTGCAATTCTGGTAGATCTCAACGAGCGAAGTTCCACGATGGGCATCGGCACGGGCGAGCACGTCGCGCATGTGCTTGGGGTCACGATCCATGCTGCGAGCAATGAAGGTGCCATCGGCGCCTTTCACCAATGCCAGCGGATTGAAGGGATGGTCCGTGCTGCCCATCGGCGTGCTGCGTGTCACCGCACCTTCTGGTGATGTGGGCGAGTACTGTCCTTTGGTCAACCCGTAGATCTCGTTGTTGAAGAGCAGCACGTTCACGTCCACATTGCGGCGCAGCAGGTGGATGATGTGGTTGCCGCCGATGCTCAGCGCATCGCCGTCACCGGTGATCATCCACACGCTCAGATCGGG
>JANNYL010000334.1:0-8029 GCA_031410075.1 Flavobacteriales bacterium | reverse complement strand
TGCACGGTATGCCGTTGAGTTTGCTCATGCACTTGGAGAAAAAGGGGCGCAATAAGCCTAGGGTGTACACGATGGATACGTGGGACCGGTTACGGAAGATCGGTATGAGCGGCCCCAAGTTGATGCCCAGCGACCTGGTCTTTATCGCCCTCCGCGACTACGAAGAGGAGGAGGCCGCCATCATCAGGGAGAACGGTATAAAAGTGATCACTGTTGATGACTTGCGAAAGAAGGGTGCTGATGCTGTCGTTCGTGAAACACTGGCCCATCTCACCGCTTGTGAAAAGATCCACGTGAGCTTCGACGTGGATAGCCTCGATCCATGTATCAGCGTGGGCACAGGTACACCTGTTCCGAATGGTCTTACGCTGGAGGAAGCACGGACCTTGTTGGCCGGTTTCTGCGCGAACAACAAGACGGCAACATTGGATGTGGTGGAGATCAACCCAGCGCTCGATACAGGTAATGCCATGGCTGAGGCTGTTCTCACCGTTTTGGAGCCGTTGTTCCCGATCCTTCGAAACCGATAGAACCGAGGCCCTAGCTGGTGAGCTTCTGACAACACGTGCAGATGAGCCAATGCGCCTCCCGCGTTATCCTGATCCGACCAACCGGATTCGGCTATGATCCCGAAACGGCTGAAAGCAATGCGTTCCAGCGGGTTGTTCCCGATCGCAACGTCCGTGAGAATGCTGAAAGGGAATTCGATGATCTGCTCCATGCCTTGGACCGCTGCGGCATTGGAACAACCGTTTTGGCCCCGATCGCCCCAACCGCACCGAACGCAGTGTTTCCGAACAACTGGTTCAGTACCCATGCAGATGGTACGGTCGTGTTGTACCCGATGCTAACGGATAGCCGTCGCAAGGAACGTGATCGCGACTTGGATGAGAAGTTGGCACGTGAAGGATTCCGTGTAAAGCGCATGATCGACCTGTCTGTTTTGGAGAAGGACGATCGATATCTCGAAGGCACAGGCAGCTTGGTGATCGACCGGGACCGGAATGTGGCATTCGCCGCTCTTTCGCCACGCACCACCGAACGTGCCCTCAACCATTGGTGCGGCCTGATGAATGGCCACCAGGTACCGTTTCTCGCCACCAACGACGGCACGCTCACGGGAGATCCTGTGTACCACACCAACGTGGTGATGAGCATCGGTGAGAAGATCGCGGTTGTCTGCTTCGAAGCCATGCCATATCCCGTGGATCGCGAGGATGTACGCGCTGAATTGGAGCGGGCTGGAAAGGAGATCATTCCGATCGGGTTGGATCAGATGCATCGATATGTGGGAAATCTCCTGGAACTGCGGGCAGGCGATCGCTCCTATGTGTTTCTATCAGAAGTGGCGTTCGGGGCTTTGAAGCCTGAGCAACGCATCATCATTGAGAAACACGCACAACTGGTACCCGTGCCGATACCTACCATCGAAGCCGTAGGTGGTGGAAGTGTAAGGTGTATGCTGGCGGAGAACTTCCTTCCGTGGTTGTAGAGAAGATCCGTCGCTTCATTTTGGTTTCAACGATCGCTGGTTCGGATCGGATCCGTAAGCTACAAAGTGCACGCGGTCTTGCGAATACTTTCGATGCGTTCCTGCGCCAACGGCGGATCAAATAGTACATGGACACTCCATTTCTCGACGTGCTGAAGATCGCGAAGCCGTTCGGCTGCATGATCGCGGCAGTGGCTGCTATCAGCCTGCAAGCGCAACCGGCGAATATGCATGCACGCGCCTTGGCGGATTCGGCTTATGTGTACGTGGATAGCGAGCCCGACAAAGCCGTAGCCTTCGCACAGCAAGCGATCCCGTTAGCACGCAAGGTTCATGATCTGTCATCCTTGCACGACGCACTCAACACCATTCGTTACGCTCATTTTCTACATGGCGAACACGCCAAGCTGATCGATGTTTCCGCTGAAGCCTTGAAAGTGGCAACAGAAATGGGTAGCGAACGAGCCATTGGGGATGATCATGGTTGGATCGCGATGGCCCTTACCGCTACGGGCCAAGTGGACGAGGGATTCAGGCGCGCCACCATTGCCTTGGAACACATGCGGCGTTCCAACGATAAGAACGCACTGGCCCGTGGGCTCTGCGATCTGAGTGTTTGTGCCGTGGAAGCCAAGCGTCACGGTGAGGCCATTCTTCGTGTTTCCGAGGCCGAGAATATTTACGAAGAGTTGGGTGATAGTGCGGGAATGGCCTTTTCCGAAGGACTGGTCGCAGGCATATATATGAAACAGGATCGCTACGGGAGTGCGATGCCGTACTTGACCAAAGCGTACAGGTTCACGAGCAAGCGCGGCGATGACATTGAAAAGTTATGGTTGGAATGTGATCTCGCGAGAGCTTCGGCCCATCTGCGTTTATGGGATAACAGCGAATACTTTCTGAAGTTGGCCGAGGCGCACTTGAATTCTACCGGTGCGTTCCGCGAGCGACCCGCATTGTTGCAAGCGCGCATCGAATTGCTGGAGCAGCGCGGAGAACTCGCGCAAGCATTAGCTCTTTCGCAGTCGCTGATCACCCTGACGGATTCCATGGCGAAGGCCGAAGTAGTGGAACATGTAGCAACCTCCAGTAACACCCAAGAAGTAGCAGAAGCTCGGAAAGAGCACGATCGCCTGGCTGTTCGCTTGGAAGAAATGGAACTCGCTGAAAAGCGCGGCTCTTACGCGCGAACGCTGTATATCGTCGGTGGGGTTCTTTGTGCACTATTGATCGCGTGCCTGGTGTATGCGCTTATCAGATCCAACCGGCGCCAAGCTTTCACGAGGGTTGAGTTGGAGCAAGCACTGGACCAAGTGGATGTTTTGCGTGGGCACAAGGCCGCGTGACTTCCACGGTCCTAGTTTCCTAGGCTCGAACGAAATTCGCCGCTTTGCGAATGAAAGCGACCTTCGCGCCTCGTTCGCGGAGGTGTTCTAGCCAAGGCAACGTTCGAACATGTTCAAAGATCGGCTACAAGCCCAACTCGTTCCCGCGCTGCAGGCTGCGTTCCAGCAGTTGTTCAATGCGACTATCGAATCTCAGCAGTTCGCGTTCCAGCCCACACGACCCGAGTTCGAAGGAGACGTCACCATCAACGTATTCCCTTTTCTGAAGGTCACTGGAAAAGGTCCTGAGCCAACGGCAATTGCTGTAGGCGAGCATCTGAAAGCGAACCTCCCCATTGTCGCGGATTTCAACGTGATCAAAGGCTTTCTCAATATCGTGATCGCTGATGGCTATTGGCTCGGTTTCTTGCAGGAGGCAGGGGAGAAGGACATTCTCCAATTCCCTTCCACTGGCAAGAAGGTGATGGTGGAATTCGCCTCGCCCAACACGAACAAGCCGCTGCACTTGGGCCACCTGCGGAACATCTTCCTCGGAGATAGCGTGAGCCGTATTCTGCGATCCACCGGTAATGAAGTGGTGCGTGCCCAAGTCATCAACGACCGCGGCATACACATCTGCAAGAGCATGTTGGCCTGGCAGAAATTCGGGAACGGCGAAACGCCGGAAAGCAGTGGGCTGAAGGGCGATAAACTGGTGGGTAAGTACTATGTGGCGTTCGACAAGGCCTATAAGGCGGAGATCGAAGCGCTGATCGCGGTAGGAAAGCCCAAGGAGGAAGCCGAGAAGCAAGCGCCATTGATCCTCGAAGCGCAAGCCATGCTCCTGAAATGGGAAGCGAATGATCCAGAGGTCCGTGCACTCTGGGAGATGATGAACGGCTGGGTCTACACAGGATTCAATGCGACCTACGCCCGCATGGGTGTTGAATTCGACAAGATCTATTACGAGAGCCAGACCTACATCTTGGGTAAACAGGATGTCCTGGATGGATTGAAGAAGGGCGTCTTTCACGAAAAAGACGGTGCGATCTGGGTGGACAATACCCCCGAAGGCCTCGATGAGAAAGTGCTTCTGCGCCGTGACGGTACCAGCGTTTACATGACGCAGGATATAGGTACCGCGATCAAACGTTTCGAAGAATATCTGGGCCTATCGCGGCTTATCTACACAGTGGGTAACGAGCAGGATTATCACTTCAAGGTGTTGTTTCTGATCTTGAAAAAGCTCGGTTACGCGTGGGCCGATGGGCTGTATCACCTGAGCTATGGCATGGTCGATCTGCCCAGCGGCAAAATGAAAAGCCGTGAAGGGACGGTTGTGGACGCCGACGAGATCATCGAGGAAATGGTGCAGGAAGCGCGTAACGCCGGTGAGCAGCTCAGCAAGCTCGATGACTTTACAGAGGAAGAAAAGTCGCAGCTCTATGAGCGGATCGGCCTCGCTGCCTTGAAGTATTTCTTGCTCAAGGTTGGCGCCAAGAAGCGAATGTTGTTCGACCCCGCGGCCAGTATCGATCTGCAAGGGCATACCGGGCCTTTCATCCAATACACCTTCGCACGGATCAACAGCCTCTTGGGCAAGAGTGGTTCGTTGAAAACGCTTTCCATCGAAGAAATGAGCGGATGGAAAATGGCTGCTGAAGAGCGAACAGTGATAAGGATGTTGCATCAGTTCCCTGCGGCTCTCAATGAAGCGGCCACGGAACTTGAGCCTTCGTCGATCGCCAATCATACATACGAACTCGTGAAGGCATACAACGGATTTTATCAGACACTTCCGGTGCTGAAGGAGGAGGATCCGTTGAAACGTGATTGCCGGTTACACTTGAGTTCTGCGGTAGCCAAGAACGTTAAAAAGGCCATGTGGTGCCTGGGTATCGAGGTGCCTGAGCGGATGTGATAGAATAGCACGCGAACGATCAATTACCGCATTTCAAAGAACGCTCATGCAAACCCGCCTACTCTTCATCCGCAAGACCAAGCTTTGGTTCGTTCGCCTGAAGCTGCACGTGATCTTCAAGCCGTTCGTTGGTGCCATGGAGCAGCTTGTTCACCTGACGCGCATGTCGGAATGGGTGAGCAAGAACCGACAGATCCCCTTCAACGATTTCCCGCTATCGAACTGGAACTACGGCAAGCGCATTGAATTCTATGAGCATCTGTTGCCCAACTGTGTGGGAGAAGGCCCCATTGCCTATTTGGAATTCGGTGTAGCGCAAGGACACTCGTTCAAATGGTGGGTAGGGCATCAAAAGAACGCGTCGTCTTCCTTTCACGGCTTCGATACGTTCACTGGTCTTCCCGAGGATTGGGGAGTTTTCAAGGCCGGCGCTATGTCAACGGGTTCGAAGTTGCCGGATGTCAACGATGAGAGAGCGACTTTCCACGTGGGGCTTTTTCAAGACACCTTGCCGGGCTTCCTTTCAACCTTTCAGCGCACCGGAAAGCTGTTGGTGCAGATGGATGCCGATCTGTACACGTCCACGTTGTATGTGCTCACATCCATCGCGCCTATCCTGCGTAAAGGCGATATCGTGATGTTCGATGAGTTCTTCGTGCCCACGCATGAGTTCAAGGCGTTCAAGGAATTCACCGCTTCGTACAGGATCGGTCTGCGGCCTATTGCTGCGGCCAACAACTATTATTTCACCGCGTTCGAAGTGGAATGAACCGGACGATCCGGGATCCGCTCAAAACTTCGGGCATGGAACGGCTTTCCATTTGCGGTTCTTGGTTCGCCGGGGCCATTCGTAGATCAAGCTCAATTCATGGGCACCACCGCTCCGCATGGTGAGCCAGCTGATGGTGACATCATAACTGTAGACGATGCGGAATTGGTTGGACGTTTGGAAACCGACCATGGCGATGATCGCATCGTCATTGGGGTAGCCCGGTTTGTACGCTTTCAAGCCAGGCAGTCCGCGGTACCAAAGCCCTGCGGTTATGTCTTTGTGATCGATGTAAGCACCGATGTCCAATTGGTCCCATTCGCCTTGGGTTTTGAAATGAGCGGCCAACGTCATGTGCGTTTTGCTGCGAGCGAGTTTCAAACCGTCCGTAGCGAAACGGAACCCAGTATGAACACTCGTGCGCACAGGCAGCCGTGCATCACCGCCATCGAAGAGAGAGCCTTGAGGGCGGTTCAAGTGGTTCATGCTCACACCGAACCAAAAGGCCTCGCTGAAGTAGAGGGCACCTCCGCTGGCATCGAAGTAGGAAACATTGTCGATCAATCGGTTCTCCAAGGTTGTCGATGCGCCTTCCCGGATGACCTGATCGGCAAAGACATATCCGCTGCGGTCGAAATCACGCAGCGTGTAGCCGAGCCGAGTGCCGAACCGAACAGCTCGCTTGCGATCCAAGCGGGCTTCGAAACTGTAACAAAGGGCCGCGTGCGTGAATGCCAGGCCGTTGGTGCCGGCTTTGTCGCGCATCACAATTCCGCCTAAGCCGCTATGGGCCTTGCTCAGATTGTGGTCATAACTCACGCAATAGGTCTCGAATCCAGGAGCGATCCCCAACCACTGTTTGCGATAGTTCGCGATCAAGCGATCCTGATACGTATTGCCCGTAAGCGCGGGGTTCAGGTACAAGGGGGCCGCATAGAACTGGCTCAGTTGGGGATCTTGGGCTTTCACCACCAGGGGCAGGAACATTACCACCGGCAGCAGGATCCACAACAGTTGGAAGTTGGCAGTTGGTAGTTGTGATGACGGCAACTGCAAACTGCCAACTATCAACCGGTCAGTTCCAAAAGAGCGAGCACGAGGGGAGTATCGATCCAGCATGCGTTCAGCGGAAAAGTGTGAGATCACCCGACCGTTCCGCTGTGCGATCATCCACAAAACGGATATCCATGTGGTAGACATACACGTCTTGAGGGCTCAATTGGCCGCGGTAATAGCCATCCCATCCATTGGAAACATCGTTGCTTTCGAACACCAGTTCACCCCAGCGGTTCCAGATGCGCATGTTGAACTCTTTCACGAATCGAACGAACGGATAGAACACATCGTTGCTCAGGTCTGTTGGATCGAAACCGCCACCACCACCACCGTTCGGGTTTGGTGTGAAGGCGTTCGGGATCGTGATATCGTAAATGGGCAGGATCTCGATGGTGCTTACCGCTTGATCCGTGCAGCCGTTCAGATCCGTTACGGTGAGCACCACATCGAAAGTGCCGATGTCGTCATATGTGTGTGTTGGGTTGTCTGTCACACTTGTTCCGCCATCACCGAAAGTCCAGTCGTAGCTGTTGATCGAGCCTGTGCTGCTGTTGGTGAACTCCACGGTGGGTGCGGCCATATCGGTGCTGTACGTGCTGGCGCTGAAGGCGGCGGATGGTTGCGAGTAGGCGATGATCGTGCCTGTGGTCGTTGCGTTCGCTGAACATCCAGCGGGCGTGGTGACCGACAGCGATACCGTATACGTGCCTGCGGCATAAGTGTTTACCGGGGCAGGTGCGTTCGAAGTTGTTCCATCGCCCAAATCCCATAGCCACGTTACGTTCTGGGTGGTCAAGCTATCCGGGAATTGAACAGTAAGTGGTGCACAGCCTTGACCCAATATCGCCGGCAACGCGATCTGCGGTGGAACTTCCAAGATGAGTTCGACAGTGCCGTTCAGCGATTGTCCGCAGCTGTTGGTAGCGGTTACGTGCAGGGTTTGTGTATTGCTGACCGGAACAATGTGCGGCCCAGCATTCGTATTGCCCAATTCAACCCAATTGTATGTCACGTTCGCAGGGTACCCGTTCAATTGTGCGCCAACGATCGCCGATCCACCGGTGCAAACCGTCGTGTCGCCATAGGTGAGCAATGTGCCCGTGGAGAGGTCCAGAACAGTAATAGGAAAGGCCAGTGTCGGACCTGCGCATCCAGTACCGTCGCTCACGCTTACGGCCACAACTTGTGAAGCAGGGAAAGAGTAGGTGATCGAATTACCTGTTCCGATCCCGGCCCAATTTATCGTCAGGTTACCATCACCTCCGCTCGCTTGAGCGGTCAATTGCACAGGCGCATTCACACAAACCGTGTCTGGCACTTGCGCAGTGAGGAGGATCGGTAAGGGTTCTGTAATGGTTGCGCTTCCTTGCACACTGCATCCATTGGCATCCGTGGCGGTAACCACATACGTGCCCGTTCCGAGATCTGTCGCTGATGGGGTGTTCTGCCCGTCGGTGTTGGCGCTC
>JANNYL010000333.1:0-1334 GCA_031410075.1 Flavobacteriales bacterium | reverse complement strand
GCCTCGTAGATGAAGGGGGATACGTACATAAAGGCAAGAATGCCGCCCTCGATTCATTCATCGCAACTCACACCAACCCCGGTTCGGTGCGGATGCATCAGACAGGAATGGCCTACCTCATCGATCGGAACAATGAAACGCTGAGTACCCAACTTGTGGGCGGCATGGGCATCGCCGTGTTGCTTACCGCCCTCATTATGCTCTGGTTCTTCCGCGATTGGCGTATGGTCGTAGTGGCTCTGATACCCAATCTCGTTCCCTTGGTCTTCATAGCCGGGGTCATGGGTTTCATAGGTATCGACCTGAAAGTGAGCACCGCGATCATCTTCACCATTTCGTTCGGTATTGCTGAAGACGATACCATTCACATGCTTGCTTCATTTCGACAGCATCTTAGGCAAGGGTTGTCACCGGCCTACGCCCTGAAACGCACGTATCTCCGCACAGGAAAGGCGGTGACAGTTACCAGCCTGATGCTGCTTTCGGGCTTCGTGACGCTTGTATTCTCCGACTTCGCCAGTGTGTTCTACATGGGTGTATTGATCACGTTCACGCTCGCCTTCGCGTACGTGGCCGAGCTTCTCCTGCTTCCTGCGCTGGTGATGGTGCTGATGAGAAGTAGGACCGCATTGGAACTGCCTAAAAGCAGAAGTGAGCGCGATCCGATCCAGTGAAGCTCTGGTCTTTTACTAACCACGGACGTGGTTCCAGCAGAAATAAGAAAGGGGCCAAGGCCCCTTTCCTTCATGAGATCCATTCAGGATCAGTAACTCTCGTACGCTCCTTTGAATTCGGCATCATCCATAAAAAAGTCCTTGCCGATCTCCAAGGTCTCTTTCGCTTTGGACTTGTTGCCTTTACCGTCCAAGTATGTGGCGTAGTTGATCAAGGAGGTCTTCATCAATTTCTTCTGGTCATCAGGCAATAAACCGATACCACCGGCGGCATCAAGTGCAGGTTGGAATTTCGCGATAGCCGCGTCACCTTCCTTCATCAAGTTGCCTTTGTACATGGTGAGCGCCAGCATGATCCATGGGCCGGGGTTCTCCGGGTAGTAGTTCGTCATGCCATCGAACCATTGCTTCGCTTTGCTCAACCCCTTAGGGTCTTCGTACGCGTTGATCCCCGCTTCTTGGGCCATCAGGTTGAGTTCGCTCCAGAAGTCGGCGTAGTTGTCGAAGAATTCTTTGTTCTTGTCTTTCTTCCTGTATTTCTCTGCGTATTTCACCGCGTCTTTGTCACACTTCTTGTATTCCTCCATTGCGCGGAACTTCTCGATCTTGCTCATCTCGTAGTAGCACATGCTCACGTAGATATATGGCAACGGATCCTTC
>JANNYL010000332.1:0-11476 GCA_031410075.1 Flavobacteriales bacterium | reverse complement strand
CGCTGTACGTGTGAAGAGGGGAGGTTTCAATGCTCGTACCCGTGTCGCCGAAATCCCAATGCCAGGAACTCGGTATGTTCAGTGATGCGTCGGTGAATTGAACCGATCCATCGCAACTGAAAAGCGGACTGGCCGTGAACGTTGCTTCAGGAGGCAGAGTGTTCGAAAGCACAACCAACCCATAGTCCTCTGCTTGCCCGAACTGAGGACCAACACAGGGTTCCGGTATGGGGCTGAAATCATAATCGGCCATGATTCGGATTCGCAACGGAGTGTCCAAGACCGCGAACTCAGGCACTGTGAAAGTTGCCGACGCATTGAAGACGCTGTTGGCACTGAGAACGAGTTCCGGTCCGATCAGGTCGCCGCTATTATCCCAATCTATCCATACCCGCACGTTGTGCTGTGCCACGCTGCCCGTAACAAGGGAAATTGTGAGACTCGTACCGGCAAGAACCGTATCCAACTGGCAACTTCGGTCCGCGTATCCTTCGGTTGCAGCATCCAAAGAGGTGGTCGTCTGATCGCCGATCGTCACGCTCAAAAGGCCGAACCCTGCGACCGTACCGGTTGAAGTCGGCACACAAGCGGCGATAGGACGTGGTCCGTTCGCATTAACAGTGATCGGAAGGCCCGATACCGTGTCGGATCCGAAGGCGTTGGTGACGAACAGAACCGGTGTGTATATGCCATCGATCGTGTATTCATGAAGGGGAGCTTCGTTGGTGTCTGTTCCACCATCTCCGAAGTCCCAGGCCCATGAAGTTGGAACGAAGGAAGAGATGTCCGTGAATTGCACAATGCCATCACATGTTTGCTGGGTACTCTGTTCAAAAGCCGCAACTGGTGGCGCCTGAAGACTTGTCCATTCGAACCGCATGTTTGGTCGCTGGGGGAATGGGGTCAGCGTACCAGTTGTTGCCGTACAAACGTTCGGGTTCGGTGTAGACCGGCTTGTTGTGCTATTGAATGCGGTTATCGACTGATTGAACTGAGCATTGAAATTCGCTTGTGTATTGGCGAAGCATGTTTGAACAACAAGGTTCGACGCACCGTCCCAGTAAAAAGGCAGATCGAACACGTGGGTATTCCAACCTGGCTGATCAGCGTAGGTCAGCGGCCCCCAGACAGGTGTGAGTCCAACCAACCAGGCGGCTGTCATTTCCTGTTCAGTGGTAATTCCGATGCTCACCGTAAAGCCTTCGAGCGCGACGAATGCGGCCGATGCAACATCGAACGCCACACTGCTGATGTCACCAGCTTGCATACCTGCTGCTTGCAACTCGCTCGAAAGGATCAGCATTTGGTGCCGCGCCCCGTTCTGGGCGTTGCCATAGGGGGCCGGATATTGGAAGAAATCATTCACAACTGTTCCTGTGCCGATCGTGATGATCTCTTGAGCAGAAAGTGCCGAGGGCAATAGGAGAATGGCCGATGCCAGGACTTTGAAACACGTCGTTCGCCTTAAGGACTGATCCATATGGTATTCTGGAGCTATGTGAAGGGGCGACAAGGTAATCGCAGGAACGCCTCATTGTTCGGAGCTGGTTCGCTTGTACCGGAACCATCCTTGGCGAGTTCGCGTATATCGGTCCAGTTGGGCTTTTCATGGGCGGTTGCAATACCCTCCGGCGAATAGTCCGAAAGACGTAAATGAAGGATATTCGATCGCCCATAGACATTGGCCAGAAATGGTTGGAGGATGCACGTACGCGTGCCATCGAGTCCCCTTCGGCCAGGGTCGTGATGGCTTATTTCGGCCCGATCGATCATCCGAAAGTGGAGCAGCTTATCGCCGAAGCCGAAGCTGCCAGCCTGGCCATGGAAGAGGCCATGCCAACCCGTAAACGCATGATGAACGTATTGGTGGAGGGACTGGAGAATGTCCACCATCATTCACTGGCCTCCCATCGCGATGCATCCTTTGCGCTGTTGGTGCGCGACGACCATGGCTACAGGATCTCTTTTGGCAACACTGTTCCTCTCGCAATGGCTGCACTGATCACCCATCGTGTGGGGATCATCAATGAAATGGATGAAGCCGACCTGAAGGAGCACTATTTGAAGTTGCTCTCCAACAGTGCGCGGTCCGAACACGGTGGTGCGGGTCTCGGATTACTTACGATGGCCAGGAAAAGCACCAAACCTATCGTCGTACGCACTGCCCGTCTTTGTCCCGAAGCCGCCTTCCTTACGTTGGAATTGAAAGTGGAAGCCTGAACTCAGAGGTCCTCGGCATAGTCCTTCAAATACTGGAAACGTTCGGTGAGTTTGCCCCCTTTGGCAATTGTCGCTCGTGCGATCATTTGATCGATGTCCTCACCTAACAGATTTGGAAGTACCCGGTCCATCAGGTCACGACCGAAACTCTTGCTGGCATCGCGGGGCAATTCGCACGGCAGATTATCCACGCTCATTACGGTGATGCTGTTCGGTGTTCCAACCGCACATTCCTTCCCCGTTACTTTATCGTATCCGAACAACGGATCCGCGATCGTGCTGGAGCGTAAAGTGCTATCGATCGGACCACCAATATCGCAGCTCAGATCCGCGACCACTTTGAGTTCCAGATCTGATGTTCGAAGGTTATCGGTCGTCAGGATCTTCGGCCCGCGAGGATCCCAAAAATGGCAGGCCATGTAGATGTGTGCGACCTTCGCAAAGGGCAGCATGTCGCCTCGATGGCCGCTGGGGTCCGCATGGAACGCAGCCTTGTCGAACGGCTTTCCATCCAGTCTATGGTATAGGTCACTACTGCCGAGTACAGTGTAAATGGGTGAAGTGTTTTCCGCTTTTATGAATTCGGCGGGTTCAACTTTACGCATGCCGATCCGGTCCAATACTTCCATTGCTCCTTTACCAACACGACCTCCGCCGGTAAGCACGATGCGTAAGTCTTGGGGAAGCTTGAAATCCAACAGATGCAATTCCATTTCCGCGCGGTCATGGCATTGGTGCGCAGGGCGCAATGTGGCTGGACCATGCGTGGCCTCCCATGCGCGAAAAGCATTGTAAGCACCAACCACGCCCGCCCAGCGCCCAAAGGCCAACACACGTTCGCCCTTTGTGTCTGTGAGCAATTCGTGATCGATCAACGTGATCTTCCGGTCAAGTACTGTTCGAAGCAGCTTCTTGTTATGTGGTTGTTTCTTGATCACATGCGAGAAGATCAGGTAGCTCTTCTCGGCCATCAACATTTCGCTTGGGATCTCCTTCACGCCGATGATCAGGTCACGGTCTGTCAGGTCTTCCGTCATCCGCAATCCCTGTGCGGTGTATTCGGCATCGGAGTGCGCGCGCACCGGGCTGCGCTGTACGATGATATCCACGCCCATATGCAGGATCTCTTTGCACTGCTTGGGTGTTAGCGGGGTTCGCCTGTCCGGTGGTTGTTTGCCCTCGCGGATGATGCCGATCTTTTTGTACATGCCTCAGTAAAGTGCGCGAATGTACCTGAGTAGTTTCAGGGCACAGGACCGGTTTTTCCGGTCAACCGCTTTCAGCATTGCAAAAGACCAACGCGTCGATCGGCTGTTCACAATTCGCTTTGGTGCCAACCGCTTGAACTGCCTCGGCGCAACAGAAATGCGTATCAGCCTGGGGTTTGTGACCTGTAGCCTGAGGATGCGCACCACTGGTACACTACTTTTGCACCCTGTTCTTTCTCAATACCACAATGGGGCCGACCTGGTTTCGACAGCGGCTACGTCGTGCGTGCAAGCATGCAGAGCGGTGATGTACGGCTCTTAAAAACGAGCATCACGCCCTAACCGGCGAAGTAGACTACGCACTCGCTGCTTAATAGCCTAAGGCTATGAGGCTTTATCCGCGCGAATAACAGTACCGCGGACGAGTACCCCTCGGGGAGGCCCGCAGCCCTCCTTCCCGGATCCGGGGTATCAACATGGGAAGCTGGCCAATGCGGTGGTTCGGAGCATTGGTGAGACAACAGGACCTAAGTCCTCGCTGGGGTGCCTCTTCCCAGGCGGGGATCGAAAACCAATAAGTAGGCTAAGCATGTAGAAAACCCGTGCTTCGGTCGTTTGGACGAGGGTTCGAATCCCTCCGGCTCCACGAGTTGAAATGCCCTGCCTTTTTGGTGGGGCATTTTTGTTGTCAGCAGTAGGTCTTCAAAACCCGAACCCGATCCCTCCGCTAATGATCGGCCCTTGACCGCGGTACACGCTATTGGGATTTTGGAGTACTTCCCACAATGCTTGTATCGTGAATGAACTGTTGTCACCAAGGGCCTGCACATAACCTCCACCAACCAGCAGGTGCGGCACCCAGATCCGCTTTTCGGCATCGATGAACGGATCGAAGCGTTCCGTGTTCAAGTTCAGGTATTCACCGTGCAGAAAGGCTTGCTCGATCACTCTGTAACGGGAGAAGAAGCGATATCCATAAACGCTGTATTCAAACTTCGGTACATATCGACCATCGCTGATGTAGTTGTAAGTGATACCAGTACCCACCGAAAACTTGCCGTTCTGGTCCACCTTATAGCCAACCATGGGTTCTACTTGGATCGCGGTAATGGTCCCGAAGCTTAATCCCAAACCACCCCCGAACCAGAGCCTATCCTTTAACGATCGTGTGTCTTTACGCTCTGTGGGTGGTTGCTTGGCAACGTATTCGGTGGTGTCTTGAGCAGTTGATGCCAAGGCCAATGCGAATAGGAGGATAAGGATGCAAGTGCGTTGGAACATGTGGACGAAGTTAGATCCGCTGAGTTTCAAGAACGATGCCGCATCGGCGAGAATTTCCGTTCGAAAGCGATCGTTAACCACACTCCGCGCACGATCATCCACAATAAGAACGCAAGCCAAACGCCATGCAATTTCCAACCAAATGAGGCGCAGATGTACACGGTTGGGATGAATACACCGAATGTGGCCACGATCAGTGCATTGCGCAATGCAGCGCTGGCCGCGATGCCTTTGTAGATCCCATCCCACGCGAAGGCGATCGCATTGATCGGTTGGGTAAGGATCACCATCCAGAATACCGAGTTGAAGAGTCCAAGAACTTCTGGATCATGCGTGAACCAGCTTCCGATGTGCGAATAGCCAACAATATAAAGCACGGACAAGCCTGCTGCGATGAATACGGTGACACGCACTACTTGCCAGCTAACCCGGTGCAACTGGGTCCAGTCGCGTTCTCCGTTCAGCCGCCCGGCTATCACACTTCCGGCTGCCGCGTACCCATCGATGAAGAATGCGCTGAAGAGCCAGATCTGCATGGCGATGCTGTGCGCTCCGATGTATGCCACCCCAAAGCCCGATGCGAACCGATTCCCGAAAAAATAACACGCGTTGAGGGCGATCGTGCGTGCGAAAAGATTTCCGCTGTTTCGGAGAAGGGGTAATAATTCTGAGTGGTACCATCCTGTCGGGAAGAGTCTGAATGGCGTGCGCGTGAGCATGACGTACACCGCAACAACACACATGCAACTCTGGGCGATCACACTTGCAATGGCGCTCCCATTGATACCCATTGCATCTATCGGTCCCCATCCGAATATCAGGATCGGGTTCAGCGCCAGATTCACCGATGCGCCGATCACACTGATCCACATGCTCCAACGCATGTTCTGGATACCGCGGAACGCACCCGTCATCGCGAAAACCGAGAGTGCGATCGGAAATCCTATGGCCCGTAACCGGAAGAAGTCCACCGCCTTTTCCAGCACGATGGGGTCCGGGTTGTACAACGCGAAGATGTGCCCGGCGAAGGGCACTGTGACGGTGTAGAACAGCAGGCCCAAGCCCACGTTCATCCACATGGCGATGGGCACCAGATCGCGCACATCATCCAGCCGGCCTTCGCCATAATACCGCGCCACCACTGCCAACACAGCGCTGCGGGTTTGGGCGAGTACCCACAATACCAACAGGAAAAAGCTACTGCCAATACCCACAGCCGCCAGATCATGCGGACCAATATGCCCTGCGAAATGCGTATCACTGAGCGCGATGATCGGCTCGGCGATACCGCTGATGATCGCGGGCACGGCCAAGCGATCCAGATCCTTTCTAGTTACAGCTCTGATGGGCGCGAAGGTGAGGGATCACGCTGGTACAATAAGAAGGCTTGCGGTCGTTCACTGTTATAGATATGCCAAATGGTGCGCATCCATTTCGGCTCGGTCCGAGCTATCACGCGATAACCTTGCGATCCCAATGTGCAGCCGGATGCTGCGGGGTCGCCTTCGGAACTGATCAAAAAGGTGGGTAACGCAAAATCTACCTGTGGATCGCTTGCGCAAGGATCCGTTGTTCCTGCGTCACGCACGGCTGGATCGAGGTAGAATTTCGGAATGCGAACAGCCCAAATGCCTTCACCGGAGAGCGCGTAACCAAGGGTACAGGCATTGGTGGTTCGCACAGCGGCGAGAGCTTCGGCAAGGCGAGTGCGCCCACTTCCTGCTGCGCTCGTACCTGCCAAGACCAAGCCCGTTAGGTTTACGACCAAAAGAACAGCCAAGCCTGCGACACTCGCGCCTCTGATCCATGTCCGTTGCAGAATACCAGCGCTTTGAAAAGCGGCGAATTCCTGCCAGGCCAGGACCAACAGCAGTGGAGCAAGATCCACCAACGGGAACAGGAAACGCAGTTCCTTATGCGGGACAACGCTCAATATGATCAGGTAGGGCCACACGCAGCAGACGAGTATCGAGCGGGGTTGGCGGAAAGTCAACCAAGCCAACGCTGCTATCAGAAGGATACCGATAGGCCCGATGCCGTATTTGATGATCCATGGGAAGTAATAGTACCATGGGTATGCTTCAAACATGTGTTGCGGATCACCAGCGATCGCCGTGCGAACAAAGTTCCATGTGGTTGGTATGTAGCCACCATAGAACCAGCTATCCACAAGCGCACCGATGACAAAAGCGACCATAATGCCGATGGTGGAGCGCACAGCAATTGGCCAAGTTACCTTCTTGCTCACTAAGGCCAGGATGAACACGCTCATGCAAGGAATACCCATGGCGGGTTTAACGTGGATCGCGAAACCGAAACAAGCACCTGCTAACAGCCACCGATAGCTCTCGCGTTTATCGCTGATCACCTGCGCAAGCCCGAACAAGAACAGCAGCCCCGCCCATGTTTCTGTTGCAAAGCGCACATGCTGGTATGGAAGGAACCACAAGAAATACGAGACCAGAACAAATGGTCGACTCAGGGTAGGGGAGACCAGGTGCATCGCCGCTGTCACGAATGAGCGCACGACGAACAAGGCGAACAACGCCGTGATCAACCGAAGCATGAAGGCTATACAGAAGGGATCGGAGGTGATCAACGCCCTACTGGTGTTGATCACCGCATATGCAAGTGAGGGTAGAAAGGCAGAGCGAATGCCCGCGGCGTATTCCCAAGGCAAATTGGCATTGGGCAGCTCGCCCAACTTGGTCTGCGCGAAAGCGATGATCTGGTAATGTTCATCGGCCGCATAGAAACCGCTGTTAAACCACGCTGTGATCACATGCGCCAGCAGAGCAACCAGCCAGATCCGCTGATGGAACGCATGCATTGCCGGTTGGCCCATGCGCTCAAAGATGAACGCTTACGGGATCTGCTCTACACGCACCGCGGTTGGCATCGAGCCGCCGATGGTTTGCAGGATCACATCGCGGTCGTTGTTGGCGCCTGTGTATTTGACAACGCCATCAAGGTTCAAGTCTTCGTTGTAATAGCCGCTCACGATGGTCGTTGGTACAGTACCCCCTACGCGTTGAAGAATTGGGTCGCGGTCGTCGTTGAGACCGATGTACTTAATGGACAGATCGCCACTGGAACTGTACTTGCTATTCCCAGGCCAAAGCGCCATTACCGAGCCGATTTGGACTTGAGCATCAGAGCCGAATGTCGGGTAAGACGGATCAGTGAAATCGATCGAGATGGGATCTGGGCCTAATAGAATTGGAGAAGTTGACATTACTCCTAAGTGATTGTGATGCCTGACTGTGACGTAAAATTCTTCATTAGGCAGTATTACAGTTATCGGGGATACTCCATCGCTCTGAACTATATCGCCGTCACGTTGCACACATGCATATTCGACCCAATGTATAAAGGAAGGATCTTGGCTATCGCGGAATTCCACGCGAACCCAGTCTACGATCGCATCCGGTCCTGATACATATTGCGCTGCGGTGCTCAAGGGAGACCAGATCACTTGGGGAGATTCAAAAATACCGGAGACGAAGTAAGAACCGAAGTAGGGCAAGTTCCCGTTTACGCGCAGATCATCTCGCATCGATCCAAGATCAGGGGAGTACGCCCCGCGCAGAAATACACGCAGATATAGGGTCGAAGTCGGAGCCTGGATAATGATGAATCCTACGGGAATTGAGTACTCAATGTTTGATGCGGTGCCCGCGAAATAGTAATAGCCAGGGTCAACCAACTTGTAATCCATAAAAATACTTGAAGGCTCGTCGGGAAGGGCAATGTTGTTGAAGCGTTTCAGAACTACCGGGGTCAGGCACAGATTCATGGAGAAGTAGACATGCACACGAACGGAATCTCCTGTAGCCAGGTTGAAAACGGGTATCTCTGAAAGAACCTCATAGGGATCGATGTACTCGATAGTGCCGTTCGCTCGCTCGATCTGGACTGAAGCTTCGCAGCTACACTCTTTAGCCAAAGCCGCCCTGTTGATCAGCAAAAAAAGAAGGCCAACAACTGAATACCGTAAGAGGTTTTTCACGTGCGAGATTGTTGAAGGTAAGACGATCATCAATTCAACCGGTTGTGTGTATCAAACCTCTTTTTCCAACTCGAACGATAAGAGAGCCTCCCCAACTTCAAATCCTCCGCTCCAATTCCTCCCGCAGCGCTGCCATGAACTTATCCGTGGTCAGGTAGTGCTCTGGAGCCACTTTTTCGCCAAGAATACATACCGCGAGGTCCTTGGTCATCTTGCCGCTTTCCACTACATCGGCACACTCGCGTTCCAGCTTTTTTCTGAAGTCGATCAGAGGCTGGTTGCCGTCCAGTTTTCCACGGAAGGAGAAGAAGTCGAGGGCTATGCGGCTTATTGGTGCGGTCGTCATACGTGCAGCATGCGAAGCACTTGTTCAAGCCACTGAGGTCAATATCTGACGAATCGCGCTACGTTCGATTTCAGTCCGTGGGTAAAGCGCACGAAATAGAGTCCTGGTTTGGTCCATTGCAGGTCGAGCGTCGCTCTGGACTGTTGACTTGGGAGGTGCAACCGCCTGCAGATCGTACCATCGAGAGTGAAAATCTCCACGTCGTAATCTCGATCCGGTATCTCGATCACCAGAATATCATCTGTCAGGGATCCAATAAGAAAGGGCTCATCTATGCGGTTGGAAGTAGCGATTTCCATTTCGGCAACGGGTACTTCTAGCTCCACTTCGAAGTGCGCTTGTGTTTCGAAGCCACCGTATGTTGAATAAAAGTACATGTCATAGTATCCGACAGCGGCGAACCTATATGGTAAGGTAATGTTCAACAACCGCTCACCATCCAAGTATATCTCGTAGCCACCGTTGCACATAGCACCTCCAGTCCATTCCACCTGAATATTTAAGGAATCTCCAGTAAGAAGCGAAACTCTCCCATTCACCTCCCAAAGGTTAATGGATGACCAATGCCCGTCTTGATGAATTGTATGGATGTGCGGGACTGGTGGGGCACACTTCGCGACCACAACAATAGGCTGGCCGAGCAAGCCGAACGCGAATGGAAGCGCGAGTGATAGTTTTCTCATCGGGGAAGCAACGTAAGAGACTCTACATAATTGCCCATGAGACAAGCCAAGGTATTGTGGTCTCCCGTTCTGCGTGACTCACATCCTCCGCTCTAACTCCTCCCGTAACGCTGCCATGAACTTATCCGTGGTCAGGTAGTGCTCTGGAGCCACTTTTTCGCCATGAATACACACCGCGAGGTCCTTGGTCATCTTGCCGCTTTCCACCACATCAACACACACGCGTTCCAGTTTTTTGCTGAAGTCCATCAGAGGCTGGTTGCCGTCCAGTTTTCCACGGAAAGCGAGCCCTTGCGTCCACGCGAAGATGCTCGCGATAGGGTTGGTGCTCGTAGGCTTGCCTTGTTGGTGCATGCGGTAGTGGCGCGTTACCGTACCGTGTGCTGCTTCGGCTTCCACCGTCCTGCCATCAGGGGTGATCAGCACGCTCGTCATCAAACCCAATGAGCCGAAGCCCTGCGCAACGATATCGCTCTGCACGTCGCCGTCGTAGTTCTTGCAAGCCCAGATAAACCCACCGCTCCACTTGAGTGCACTAGCCACCATGTCGTCGATCAGGCGATGCTCGTAGGTGATGCCGATCGCATCCATTTGCGCCTTGAAGTCTTTCTGGTAAACCCCTTCGAAAATGTCTTTGAAGCGGCCATCATACTGTTTCAGAATGGTGTTCTTGCTGCTGAAATACAGCGGCCATTTCTTCGTAAGGGCCAGGTTGAAGCACGAGCGTGCGAAACCTTCAATGCTCTCGTCGGTGTTGTACATCGCCATGCCAACGCCAGCGCCGTCGTACTTGTATACTTCCCAACTCTGGGGCTCGCCACCACCTTCAGGAACGAAGGTCATGGTGAGGGTGCCTTTGCCTTTGATCACCACATCGGTGGCGCGGTACTGATCGCCGAACGCGTGGCGGCCGATCACGATGGGCTTGGTCCAGCCCGGCACCAGTCGTGGGATGTTCCTCATCACGATGGGCTCACGGAATACGGTACCACCAAGGATGTTGCGGATGGTGCCGTTCGGGCTTTTCCACATTTTCTTCAACCCGAATTCTTTCACACGATCCTCATCAGGTGTGATGGTCGCGCACTTGATGCCCACACTGTGCTTCAGGATTGCTTTTGCGCTATCCACAGTCACCTTATCGTCGGTCGCGTCGCGGTTCTCGATCCCGAGGTCGTAATAGTCGATCGGCACTTCCACATAAGGGAACACGAGTTGGTCCTTGATCCACTTCCAGATGATGCGGGTCATCTCATCCCCATCGAGTTCAACTACCGGGTTCGCTACCTTGATCTTCGACATGTTCAGTGCTTGGTTTGGTGGCGCGAAAGTACCGCTCGACCTGTTGACGAAATGAGCAGAGTTCGGCTATAAGCCATCGGCCACGAGCCGCAGGCCCTGTTGCGCGATCCGCATGGGTCGAGCCATGTGCGTGCAAGGCAAGGGGATGCCGGATCGCACGGGTCAGCTTGAAGCCCGAGGCCAGCAGCCTGTGGCCGCGCTCAACCCAGATCCAGATCCAAGGCCTCCCGCAATTTCAGCAATGCCGGATTCTTCTCCGCGAGAATATCGAACCGGTCTTTCACCGTATAGCGCGGACGCAAATTGGTGATCGCTTCCTTCGTTACCTGGAGGTCCAGAATGGGGTCGGCCATTTCGCGTCTCAAATACCCCAGCAAGGTCGGCTTCTCCTCTCGCATGTACTTCTCTTGCACTTCGTTCACGATCG
>JANNYL010000331.1:0-2388 GCA_031410075.1 Flavobacteriales bacterium | reverse complement strand
GGAACATGGAGTGGAACGGGGGTAACGGGAAACAATTTCGACCCCAGCGTTGGTTCGCAAACAGTCACCTACACGTTCGTAGATGCCAATGGCTGCAGCAATTCCTGCACGACCAACATCACGGTGAACGCGCTACCAGTGGTTTCTTGTGGCGGACCTTATCCGCCGGTTTGCGTTGATGCGGTTGATGTTCCGCTCAACGGATCACCACTCGGTGGAACATGGAGTGGAACGGGGGTAACGGGAAACAATTTCGACCCCAGCGTTGGTTCGCAAACAGTCACCTACACGTTCGTAGATGCCAATGGCTGCAGCAATTCCTGCACGACCAACATCACAGTGAACGCGCTGCCGGTTTTGGTTCCGGGCAACTATGGCCCATACTGTGCCAGTGATGCCCCGATCATCTTGGGCGGAATGCCAATGGGCGGAACGTGGACCGGCACGGGAGTGAATGGAGGATCATTCAATCCGGCAGTTGCCGGAGCGGGCACTTACCCGCTTACATATTCATACAACGATGTCAATGGCTGTTCACAAAGTGCGCAAACAAGTTTGACAGTATTCCCCGCGCCAGTGGTTGATATCGGTGGCGACACTACCGTCTGTCCCGGGCAATCCGTGACTTTCAACGCGTTGACCCCTGGAGCGACCTACACATGGCAGGACAACTCTGTTGGGCCAACGTTTTCGACTTCAACCCCAATGATCGTCACCGTGCAGGTTGCTGTGAACGGTTGCACTACTGCAAGTTCTGCACAACTCATTAATTTCAATTTGCAAAGCGTGAATTTGGGTCCCGATGTTTCTGTATGTGAAGGAACAGCGGTGCCGCTCTCGGTGAATGTGCCAGGTGCGACGTATGCATGGAGCACAACTTCTACAGCCAGCACGATCAATGCGAATACCACGGATTGGTACTGGGTGGATGTTTCGCTGAACGGCTGTAGTGTTCGTGACTCAATTTACGTAACGATCAAACCGAACCCGATCGTGAACCTCGGCCTGGATCGCATGGTATGCCCTGGTGCAACTGCCTTGTTGAACGCTACAACGCCGAACGCCACATACCTCTGGAGCAACAATGCGATAACGCCAACGGTGAATGCTGGCCTTGGTGCTTGGAGCGTGCAAGTGACGGTGGACGGATGCCCAGGTACGGACATGGTCAACGTAGGTAATTACGTCGCTCCAACGGTGAACCTTGGCCCTGACACGATACTATGTCCTGGTGCTTCGCTGCTGCTCAATGCCACCACGCCAT
Source organism: Flavobacteriales bacterium (assembly GCA_031410075.1). Taxonomy (GTDB): domain Bacteria; phylum Bacteroidota; class Bacteroidia; order Flavobacteriales_F; family PHOS-HE28; genus PHOS-HE28. Next base: position 1,124 of record JANNYL010000331.1, on the reverse strand, counting down.
TCATGAACTACACTTGGCAGAACGCCTCAACAGCTGCCACCTTCCTTGTACAGCAAGCAGGGCCATTCTCAGTCACCCTTACTGATAGCCACGGATGTACAGGAAGCGACCTGATCAATGTAGGATACGCTTCTCCGAACCCCGTTTTCATCGGCAACGACACAACGATCTGCAGTGGTACGATGATCACGTTGGATGCTTCCACACCAGGAGCCACGCTGTACAGTTGGAACAACGGTTGGAACAGCGATACTCTTCCAGTGGCAGGTGGATTGTACTGGGTGGATGTGGTGCAAGGCAATTGTATGGTCACGGATTCCATTCATATCGGTGTCGCCTTTCCGCCTGTCTTTTCCCTCGGGAACGATACTACGCTTTGTCCGGGGGCTACCCTGCTTCTTGATGCAACCGTTGCCGGGGTCAACTACCTCTGGCAGGATAATTCCACGCTTCCTACACTGCTCGTTTCTGATGACGGCACGTTCAGCGTAACCCTCACCAATGCGGACCTGTGCGCGGCAACTGAAACGATCGCTGTTACATACGCCGATCCTGATGCGCTCGATCTTGGGCCCGATACCACCATTTGCTCTGGTACCACGCTCACGCTTCAAGCCACATTGCCGGGTAGCACATACCTCTGGAACACGCTGGCCCAAACATCCACCATCGACGTTACAGACCCCGGGTTGTATTCGGTGGTGGTGATGCAAGGTGGTTGCTCGGTCACGGACGACATCAATGTGTTGGTTGCACCATCGCCTTTGGTTGATCTCGGTAACGACACCACGCTTTGCGACGCATCAACGCTAACCCTTGATGCATTCTATCCAGGAGCAACGTACGTATGGACAACGAACGAGGTCACATCGTCGGTAACTGTTTCTTCAGCTAACACATATGGCGTTACCGTTGATCTGAACGGCTGCTCTGCCACGGACTCGATCGAGGTAGCCTACGTTGGAGCCTTGGCTATCGATCTGGGTAACGACACAACGCTCTGCCCAGGAGCGCTACTCGACCTGTTCGCTTCTTTGCCTGGCGGCACAACTGTTTGGAGCACCAACACAGTAGGCCCGACGATCACTGTTTCGCAAGCCGATACGCTTTGGGCGAATGTGAGC
>JANNYL010000330.1:0-1398 GCA_031410075.1 Flavobacteriales bacterium | reverse complement strand
TTGAGTTGGTCGCCAGTGAGCCCAAAACCTACGATCAGATCACGCAGGCGGATGGCTGGAAGAATGTCACCATAGGGTTCTCTGAACTTTTCTCAAAGAGCGCTTCCGCCAAAACGATCGGTATACCGGACAATGATTATGGCCACATGGACCCGCAGGAGGGGGAACACTATGTCGGCTTCTTTGCTTGGAAAGATGATCTGCGCCGAAGTCTTGCAGCCGGGGAAGACGATTTTGTGCAGGGGTGGAGCGCCTATTCTGAATACCTGACCTCCGAGTTGATGCAACCTCTGCAGGAAGGAAAAGTGTACGAGATCACCTTTTGGGTGAGCCTTTCCGGGAATAGTGACAGAGCCGTTTCTGGTCTTGGGGCCTACTTCAGCGCCGAAGCACTGCACTTCGATCACCGCCGTTTTTTGGAGCAAAAACCACTGGTGTCGGTAGATGCCATTGTTGGTGAAAAGAGTACGTGGGTGCAAGTAAAAGGCTCGTTCGAGGCCGATGGTGGTGAGCGATACGTCACGATCGGAACATTCCCTGCTGCGGGCTTTGACACGAAACGACTGATCGAAGGAACTGATAACCAGTACGCTTACTACTACGTTGATAACATCAGCTTGAGGGAAACGCGGTAAAAGGTCGATGGCGATGTAAGATCCTTGAGGTTACATTCGCCTCAGTTTTTTTGAACAAGATCAGCACTCTACACGTGACTTGGGAGGTAAGTCGCGTCCAAAACCACCACAACCAAAAACCATTATCGATGTTGAACACACGCTACCCCGTTCTTGCAGCGGGTCTTTTCGCCGTTTGCGGCGCAATGGCCCAAGCCGGCCCGAACTTGGTGAAGAATTCCGGTTTCGAAGAAGTCAGTAAGGCCGTCACTACTTGGGATCAGCTCAAGCGTGCAACAGGCTGGTCGAACGCAAATAACGCTTCTTGCGATGTGTTCGATAAAACGGCTTGCTACACAAGCGTTCCAGACAATGATCTGGGCACAGGAACACCCGCCTTTGAAGGTGAGCGATATGCTGGTTTCGTTGCCTACAAGGAGGATATGCGCCAGAACTGGAAGCGCATTTATAAGAATGAAGACAAGACGGAATTCCGTAACCCGGGTTACCAGCAATACAGCGAGTACCTGCAAACCGAATTGAGCGCTCCGCTCACAGCTGGCCAGCCATACGATGTTAGTTTCCGCGTGAAACTTTCCAATGGCAGCGATCGTGCTGTAAGTGGAATTGGTGGCTACTGCTCGCCTACGATGCTCGCCTATAAAAACCTGCATTTCCTCACGGAAAAGCCACAAGTGAGCACTTCAACGAGTGTGAATGACAAGCAGAACTGGACCGAAGTGAAAGGTACGTTCATCGCTGATGGCACCGAGAAGTTCTTGGT
>JANNYL010000329.1:0-10663 GCA_031410075.1 Flavobacteriales bacterium | reverse complement strand
GTAATGCGGAGATTGTCCAAACCACCATTGTTCATGTTCTGAATGCTGGGACCGTAGCTGATACCATGGAAATAGCGACCATTCGCATCGCGTGTTTGGCCTGCATCACCTTGGTCCCGATAGCCCATCCAGGTCCAATTGCCAACCCCATATGTGCACGTAGGGTAGGTGCCGGTTACCAATCCATTCGGGAAGCTTCCACAGCCTTGTAGCAACACATCGTTGGCAGGAAGGATGTAGATACTGTCCTGCGGGGCTGTATCCGACGGATCCATGGCCGGTACCAGCGCGTTCACATCAAGGTTGTTGTAGATCAGGATCAATGCGCCGATCGGTACGGTTGCCCACTGCGCTGCATAACTGAACCGGTTATGACCAACGCTCACACCGCTTCCGTTCATGAGCGTGCCAAAGCCATTGTTCGCTACACCATTATTGTCGTCCACCTTGATCCCACGGATGTCCGCAGTGCAACCGGGGCCCACTACGGCCAGCTCGATGTATTCCTTGTTCCCGCTCGGCCCGTTGCTCAATTCGTTCACCACCAAACCCGAACCGGTCGGAACGTAAGGGGTAAGGACCTCGATGTCATCGACCGCAATGCTGGGATCGACACCGCTGCCGTCATCGTTGTTCACCCAGCGAAACCCAACGCGCACATTTGGATTGAAGCTCGCTGAGGCGGGAAGTGCAATGCTGTAATTGGTCCAGAGGCCTTGCGAGCCGCAACTTCCGGCAGCTGTTTTCGGCATGTCGGCCAGCTGCGTCCATACCGAACCGTCGAAGTAATCGAGCATCGCATTGTCCGCCACACCTGCGCCACCTTCCATGTATTTGAACCGGAGGGTGAGTGTGCCCCAACCAGAAAGATCGATAACAGGGGAAACAGCTCGCGTGCTGGTCTGGCTGCTCAAGCAGCTGCAACAGAACGAACAGAGCGCTGGCGGGCAGCTGGCATCGTATGCGGCTCCACAATCACCAGTTGGGCAGAAAAAGCAACTGTTCGGTGAAATACAGCCCGGATCATTTCCGATATGCAGCGTTTCATTGTTGCCGCATGCTGTACCACACGTTCCAGCCGGATTGCCATTCTCTTGGCAGCTTATGAACCATTTATTGGCACAAGCCCCGTTGGTGCCCGTGCTTACCGTTGACCACCCGCCGTTCACGCCAGTGTAGGCACTTGCCAGGCAATTCTGGTTGCAGTTGTTCTCGAACTCCTCCGCCCAAACGGAGAGCTGCGCGTTAACCGTACAAACGAACGAAAACGCTATGAAAAGTCCGGTGCAGCGCACGTTATCGATCAATGACGTGCAATGTAGACCTAGGCTTTGGAATCGACCTGCTTTCTGGATCAGGGACGCGTCTACTTTCGCACACGTTTTTCAACCGAAACCAGAACTTCACGTTGACCGATCGCATACTGATCCTAGATCACGGTTCCCAATACACCCAATTGATCGCCCGGCGTGTGCGCGAACTCAACGTGTATTGCGAGATCCATCCATATACCAAGGCCGCTTCTTTCGCTGGTGATCCATCCATAAAAGGGGTGATCCTCGGGGGAAGCCCTTTCTCGGTATTCGATGCAGGCGCCCCCGATACCGATATCAGCGGTTTCCAAGGGCGAGTACCCATTCTCGCCGTTTGCTACGGCGCTCAATTGCTCGCGAAACGAGAAGGAGTGACTTTACTGCGAAGCACGGTGCGTGAGTATGGCAGAGCACTGCTGGATAATATCCATGTTCACGAGCCTTTGTTCTCGGGCATACATGCGGGCACACAAGTGTGGATGAGCCATGGCGACAGCATTCCTTCCGCTGCTGGCCGAATGGAAGTATTGGCCAGCACGCACGTTGTTCCTGTTGCAGCGTATCAGTTGAAAGGGGAGCCGACCTACGCTGTGCAGTTCCATCCGGAAGTGTATCACACCACGGAAGGTCTTGTGCTGCTGAAGAATTTCGTCAAAGGCATCTGCGGTTGCGCTGGCGATTGGACCCCTTCATCCTTTGTAGGAACCACCATCGCTTCCTTACGACAGCAGATCGGCACGGATGAAGTGGTTTTGGCGCTGAGCGGAGGAGTGGACAGTTCCGTAGCTGCCATGCTTCTCCAAAAGGCCATTGGCGATCAGTTGCATTGCATTTTCGTGGATAACGGCCTGCTGCGCAAGAATGAGTACCAAAGCGTGCTGGACAGCTACCACCACATGGGCCTTAATATCACCGGCGTGGATGCTCGCGATCTTTTCTTCGCGGCGTTGAAAGGGCAGGAAGACCCAGAGGCCAAACGCAAAGCCATTGGGCGCACGTTCATCGAAGTGTTCGAAACAGAAAGCCACAAACTGCCCAAAGTGAAGTGGCTTGGGCAAGGGACCATTTACCCCGATGTGATCGAGAGTGTGAGTGTGAACGGACCCAGTGTAACGATCAAAAGCCATCACAACGTAGGCGGTTTGCCTGCGCGTATGAAACTGCAAGTGGTTGAACCATTGCGATTGCTTTTCAAGGATGAGGTAAGGCGTGTAGGAAAGGAGATGGGCTTGGATCCTGCGATCCTTGGTCGACATCCGTTCCCGGGTCCCGGTTTGGGTATCCGTATTCTTGGCGAGGTGACCCCGGAGAAAGTGTCGCTGCTGCAAGAGGTGGATCACATCTGGATCAGAGAGTTGCGGGCGGCCGGGCTCTATGATCAAGTTTGGCAAGCCGGAGCCATACTACTTCCGGTGAAAAGCGTTGGCGTAATGGGCGATGAACGCACGTACGAGAATGCAGTGGCGTTGCGGGCTGTTTCCAGCACCGATGGCATGACGGCGGATTGGTGCCACTTGCCCTATGAAGTATTGGCACGGATCTCGAATGCGATCATCAATCAAGTGAAAGGTGTGAACCGCGTGGTGTACGACATCAGTAGCAAACCACCAGCAACCATCGAATGGGAATGATCGCTCGTTTTTGCCTCTTCTTCGGGCTCCTGCTGTTGGTGAGCTGTAGCAGCACCATGCTCGCGCAAGAAATACGCCAGGTGGATGGCCAGAACTACATCCAACACACGGTTCTGAAGGGTCAAACTCTGTTCGCGATCAGCAAGCACTACGCGGTGCCGATCGAGGCCATCATCCTTGCCAACCCCTCGTCACAACAGGGATTGAGTCTGGGACAAGTGCTCCTGATACCGGTGAAGGCTCAGGTGAAGAAAGAGCTGAAGACGGCACCCGCACTGATGGAAAGTGAACTGGGACACACGGTGGCCAAGAAGGAAACATTGTTCGGTATTTCAAGGAAATACGGTGTGGAACTCAGCGACCTGATCGCGCGTAATCCGAGCGTATCACAAGGAGTGAAAGAAGGCATGGTGGTGGTGATCCCCGTAAGCAAGATCACCACACTTCCTGTGCAACAGATCACTGCTGCTGTAGATGACAAGAGCATTTCGCATTTGGTTCAACCAAGCGAAACGGTGTATTCGCTCAGCAAGCGCTATGATGTTTCTCCAGAAGAGATCCAAGCAACCAACGGCGGGCTGCCACAAGGACTGAAAGCAGGCACTTATGTCCGTATCCCAGCGAAGAAGGAGGCTCCAAAACCGATCGAACCGGTCGTGCCAGTCCGCCCGATAAGCACTTCCAACAAAGTGGTTTTCCTGCTTCCTTTCGCTATTGCTGCGAACGACAGTGTGCAGTCGCGCAAAAAGGAGAAGGGCCTTTATGGTCCAACTGATGCCGCCGTGCAGTTCTACGCCGGAGCCCGCATGGCACTTGATTCGTTGGAACAACTTGGCTTGCGCGCTGACATTTCTGTGCTGGATGTTGGGGACGATGCGCTTACGTGGACCCCGGTGTTGAAAAACGAAGCGGTACTCGATGCTGATCTCTGCATTGGGCCTTTCCATCGCGCTGCCATCGAACGATTGTGCCGAACTGCCCGGAATGCACATATCGTATGCCCGGTCCCGCAGAGCAACAAAGTGCTTTTAGGGAATCCGAACGTGAGCAAAGTCCTGAGTGGGCGTCCCGATCAATTGCAGCAGATGGCCCGGTATGTGGCATTCCATCACGCCCAGGACAACATCATTTTATGCGCACCAGACATTGCGGATGAAAAGGACCTGCGAGACCAGTTCCGTATCACCCTGGAACATGCCCTCGAGGGGAAAAAGGGTCGCTTGCGCGATTCGGTGCTCGTTGCCAAAACAGGAAAACGGGATATCGCCGATGTGATCACCAAACTGAGTGCAACGCAGCAGAATGTGGTGATCGCCACCAGTGAAGACGTTGAATATGTGACCGCTTTGGTCGGCCGTTTGGCGGAGCTTGTTCCAGGTAAGCGCATCATCCTTTTCGGATTGAACAGTTGGACGGACATCGGCACCCTTGATCTGGCTGACCTGGAAGCCTTGAACACCCACTTGCCAGCAAGCACATGGGTGGATCGTGATGACCCGCGCGTGAAACACTTCATTCACCTATACCGGGATCGCTTCGAGAACGAACCTGGCGACTATGCCTTTCTAGGGTTCGATGTTTCGTTCTTCTACCTGCGTGCTTTGATGGATTTTGGCCGTGACTTTCCTTCGCACTTTGCAGAGGTGAATACCCATCCACTGCACTTGTCCTTCAAACTCTTCAAGTCCGGCGAGGAGAATGGCTACCGGAATGAGAACGCCTTTATGATCGAATACGGACCGAAAGGACTGCGCAAGGTGCCCTGAGCCATGGAACGGTCGACCATAGCGGCTGCTTTTCGTGAGATCCAGAACAGCATCTGCTCGCAACTGGAAACCCTCGACGGGATAGCCCAATTCCGCGATGACCCATGGCAACGAAAGGAAGGGGGCGGCGGCTTGAGCAGGCCCATTGCGAATGGCAAGTTGATCGAGAAAGGTGGCGTGAATTTCAGCGAAGTGTTCGGCCCTCTTACCACGCAGGCTGCCAAAGCGTTGAATGTGCAAGCGGACGAATTTTATGCGACGGGAGTGAGCATCGTGCTGCATGCGCACAGTCCATGGGTGCCTACGATCCATATGAACATCCGTTATTTCGAGACAAACGCCGGGCAATGGTTCGGGGGTGGAATTGACCTTACACCAGCCTACTTGGATCTGGCTAGTGCGAAACACTTCCACAAGCGGTTGAAGGAAGTTTGCGATCGTCGGGACAGTGGCTTCTATCCGCGCTTCAAGCCCTGGGCCGACGACTATTTTTTTCTACCGCATCGGGACGAAACACGCGGAGTGGGTGGGATCTTCTACGATCGGTTGATGCCTTCCGAGGACCATGGGATCGAGGATCTCTTCGGCTTCACATGTGATGTGGGTGAGCTGTTCGCACCGCTTTACGCTGAAGTGGTAACGCCTTTGCGTGATCGTGCGTTCGGTCCGGCAGAAAAGGAATGGCAGCTTCTGCGACGTGGTCGTTATGTGGAATTCAACCTCGTGCATGACCGTGGGACCAAATTCGGCTTGGAGACCGGGGGGCGCACCGAGAGCATTTTGATGAGTTTGCCCGCCGATGCGAGTTGGCGTTACGATCATCATCCAGAGCGAGGATCACCGGAAGCGGAAACACTCGCCTGGCTCAGGAAGGGGGTGGACTGGATCTGATCAGCGCAGCCACTTGCGCTCCAGAACAAAAGTTCCGAATGGCAAGATCGCAGCGATCACAACACCATAGATCCGCTCAACGGACCATTTAAGTTGAGTAAAGAGTGGCACTGCGGTAATCAGGTAACCCATAAAGCAGATGCCATGGAACATACCCGGCCAGAAGATCGCTTCCGGCTTGTCCATCGTACGTTTCACCACCATGGCCACGATAAGGATCAGCCAGCTGATGCCTTCGGCGATGCAGAATGCTCGGAAACGCTTGATAACGGGGGATGTGTTGCTCATAGGTGGGACAAAGTTGTGCATGGATCGCTGACCGTTCATCATCATTGTTCACATGAGTGGCGAGAACATTCCCTAAATCGCTGACGTGCATCAACTAATTCACCTGCTGTTCGAGGTCGCCGCGTTCATCGTGGGATACTGGTATTACAGTATTTCCCGGAGAGAACAAGGCGACACGATACCCGATGAGAAGCGTGTGTGGATCATCATCGGCGCGGCGGCTGGTGCGTTGATAGGCTCGCGGGTGCTGGGCGCATTGGAAGATCCGTCCAAACTCGCCTGGGACCTGAAGGCGCTCTTCATCGCTTTCAACAACCGTACGATCGTAGGCGGTCTGCTCGGTGGCTTGATCGGGGTGGAAGTCGCCAAACTATTGAACGGTGTGAAGCAACGCAGCGGGGATCTGTTCGTGTTCCCGATCATCCTTGGCATGATCATCGGGCGCATCGGTTGCCTGCTCGCTGGTTTGGAAGACAATACGTACGGGATCGAAACCGATCTGCCTTGGGGCATCGATCTGGGGGATGGTATCAACCGCCATCCGACGAATCTCTACGAGATCATTTGGCTGGGCATCATCTGGTTGGCACTTATCGGGATCGAGCGCCGTTGGAAATTGAAGTCCGGTGCCCGCTTCCAGATCTTCATGGTGCTCTACCTCGAGTTCCGTTTCGCCATCGAATTCATCAAACCCGCCGAGCCTGTGTTCTTCGGCCTCACCACTATCCAAATAGCCGCAGAGCTCGGTGTGATCTACTATTGGAAGGTGTGGACCGAACCAAGATCACTGCTATTACCCGTGGAGGAACCCACACCACCATTGTCTTCACAAGAACCCGATCTCGGATGAGAACGCTTCACCTTGATCCGCGCGGATCTTATCGATCCGTGTCATCTGCGTTCCATTCAACACATGCCTGAACGCCCTTACATCTACTACGACTTCACGCAGAGCCTGTGCACCACATGCCTGCGCCGCGTGGACGCCAAGATCATCTTCCAGCACGAGAAGGTGTATATGCTCAAGAATTGTCCGGAGCATGGCCGGCAAACGGTGCTCATCGCCACGGACATCGACTACTACAAGCGCTGTCGCCACTACCTGAAGCCCGGCGAGATCCCGCTGAAATTCAACACGCAGACGCACTTCGGTTGCCCATACGACTGCGGCTTGTGCCCCGATCACGAGCAGCACAGTTGCCTCACACTGATCGAGGTAACCGACCGCTGCAACTTGAGCTGCCCGATCTGCTACGCCAGCAGCGGCCCCATGCACGGCCAGCACCGCACACTCGAAGAGATCGAGCATATGTTCGATGTTATCGTGGCCAACGAAGGAAAGCCTGACGTGATCCAACTGAGCGGCGGAGAACCCACCGTGCATCCGCAGTTCTTCGAGATCCTCGACATCGCCAAGCGCAAGCCGATCAGGCACTTGATGGTGAACACCAACGGCATCCGCATCGCCAAGGACCGCGCCTTTGTGGAGCGCCTCGCGAGCTACATGCCCGATTTCGAGATCTACCTCCAGTTCGATTCCTTCAAGCCCGAAGTGCTGAAGCGGCTGAGAGGGGAGGACCTCACCGCTACGCGGCAGAAGGCCATCGATCACCTGAACGAATTCAACCTGAGCACCACGCTGGTGGTAACGGTGGAGCAGGGCGTGAACGATGACGAGATCGGCGCGATCATCGACTTTGGCTTGAAGCAGCGCTGCGTGCGTGGGGTTACCTTCCAACCGGTGCAGGTCGCGGGGCGCACGGAGAACTTCGACCCGGCGAAGGACCGCATTACCCTTACCGAAGTGCGGCAACGGATCATCGACCAGAGCAAGCTTTTCACGCCGGAAGACATCGTTCCTGTGCCATGCAACCCGGACGCGCTCGCCATGGGCTATGCGCTGAAGATCGACGGCGAGGTCTTCCCGCTCACCCGGATGATCGACCCGGACGACCTGCTGAACAACTCGCGTAATACAATCATCTACGAGCAGGACGAGCGCCTGAAGGAGCACATGATCAAGCTCTTCAGCACGGGCACGCCCAGCGACAAGGCCGCCGACACGCTTCACCAGATCATGTGCTGCCTGCCGAACATCGATGCCCCCCAACTCGGCTACGAGAACCTCTTCCGCATCATCATCATGCGCTTCATCGACGCCTATGACTTCGACGTGCGGGCCATCAAGCGCAGCTGTGTACACATCGTGGATCCCAAGACGGATAAGATCATCCCCTTCGAAACGATGAACCTGTTCTATAGGGAAGAATCACAATTGAGGAGATTGGAAGAACTTCGTAAACAACAGATCGCATGAAAAAGCCTGGCATCCTCCTCCTGCACCTGCTCATCATGGTGGGCTATTCTGTACTGTTCATGCTGCTGGGCGAAGTGATCGGAGATACCGTGATCGGCATCCACTGGGGAGTGCTGGGCATCCACATCATCGCGCTGTTCATCCTGGGTCTCGTGAGCTTTGGGAAACCAGAGGGCAAGAAGGCGGGTGGGCAATACCTGTTAGCCTCCTTGCTGGTCGCGATCATCGGCCATGGCCTGTGTTTCTTCAATGGGCTTATGCACATGGGAAACATTCACTGAGCCCTGGTCAGCGGAGTTCATATGCGGCCATCTGCGACATCTGTGGACAACCGCATTCAACCCTGAGCCTGCGATTAAGTTTGCCCTGTGCGCGGAAAGGCCTTGTGGTTATTGGTTTTTGCAATTGCCGGTATGGCCTTGGCCATGCTGGGCTTGGCCATCGGCAGCGTGCATGTTCCTCTGGGTGAAGTCTGCGATGCTCTGTTCCAGCCGGATCCGTTGAGCACCTTCACCACCATTGTCCGGCAAGTGCGACTTCCACAGGTGATCACGGCGGCCACGGCGGGCGCTGGATTAGCGGCTAGTGGCCTCCTGATGCAGACACTTTTCCGGAACCCACTGGCAGGGCCGAGCGTATTGGGCATCAGCAGCGGTGCAAGCTTGGGAGTGGCCTTGGTGATGCTCGCCCAACCGCTGTGGATGCTGCTTCCGATCCCGCGCGATCTGTTGGTGATCCTGGCCTCATTGGCAGGTGCGATCGCTGTGCTTTTCCTGATCGTGCTCGCGGACAAACGCGTGGGCGACGGTGTTACGCTGCTCATAATAGGCCTGATGGTCGGTTACCTCTGCTCGGCGGTGATCAGCGTGCTGCAAAGCGCCAGTGCCGCGCAAGCGCTGAAGAACTATGTGCTCTGGGGGATGGGCTCCTTCGCGGCAGTTGATCCGCGGCGCATCGCCTGGCTTGTAGTTCCGGTAATGCTTGGTGTGGTCGGTTCAATCGCCCTGATCAAACCACTGAACGCACTCCTGCTTGGCGATAATTATGCCCGCAGTATGGGTGTGCCGGTTGATCGCACGCGCCGCATCGCCATATGGACCACCGGGTTACTGGCTGGAACGATCACGGCATTCTGCGGTCCGATCGCCTTCCTCGGTCTCGCCACACCACACGTAGCGCGCATGTTCGTGCGCACGAACAACCACGCCGTACTGATGCCCGCGAGCATCTTGTTGGGTGCGGCCCTGGCGGTGGGATGCGACCTGATCGTTCGCGCCAGCGGCACCGATATGGCACTTCCGCTGAACGCGGTAACAAGTTTGCTCGGTGCGCCCGTGGTGCTCTGGGTGCTCTTGAGCGGCAAACATTGGGCGCGCGGCAACTGACATGGAACCACTTCTCCGCACCGACCGATTGGCCGTAGGCTATGGATCCCATGCGCTGCTGAAGGACCTCGCGCTGGATCTGCAAGGGGGCGAACTCACCGCGCTGGTCGGCGTGAACGGCATTGGCAAAAGCACACTACTGAAGACGCTGGCTGGTCTGTTGGAACCATTGGCCGGATCAGTGAACTTGAACGGGAGCGACTTGCGCCAATTGTCTTCGCATGAACGCGCGCGGCAGGTGAGTATCGTTCTTACCGGCCGTCCACAAGCGGGAATGTTGGATGTGGAAACGTTGGTATCGCTGGGTCGCCAACCTTGGACCGGCCGCTGGGGCTCGCTTTCATCCAAGGATCATGAGCAAGTGGATTTGGCATTGAAGCGAACAGGAGCGGAGCACCTGCGGAACAAGTCGCTTGCCACATGCAGCGATGGTGAATGCCAGAAGGTCCTGATCGCGCGTGCACTTGCACAAGCCACCCCCATCCTGTTGCTGGATGAGCCTACAGCTTTCTTGGATCTGCCCAACCGCGCTAGCATCGTTCGCACGCTTCGAGCTATCGCTCATGAGGAACGGAAAGCCGTGCTCTTCAGCACCCACGACCTGCAATTGGCACTGGATCTCTGTGACGGGATCGTACTGATGCGACGGGAAGCCGCGCTCTGGCAGGGATCGCCGAAAGAGGCGTTGGATTCCGGTGAACTGGCGCGGGCCTTCAGTGGCACCGGGATCCAGTTCGACGCTTCGGCGGGAACGCATCGCTTCGTACCCTGAAATGCAACAACCCCGGCGTTGGCCAGGGCTGTTGTTCGAAAGACGTAACGTCGTTCTTACTTCTTCAGTGCGTCGCGGATCTCCATCAGCAACTTCTGGTCGTCCGTAGGGCCGGCTGGTGCTGGGGCGGGTTCTTCCTTCTTGGTCTTGTTCACCGCTTTCACGATCATGAACACAACGAATGCAACCACGATGAAGTTGATGAGCGTGGTAATGAAAGCACCATAGGTTATAGCGTTCTCTGGGGAACCCTGTGTTAGCACCACACCAGCGGCATCCTTCACCTCCTCAACCTTATCA
>JANNYL010000328.1:0-2710 GCA_031410075.1 Flavobacteriales bacterium | reverse complement strand
GGTGATGGTATCGTGCCAGGTGGGTACGTGCTCACCGACGCGAGCGGCAAGCGCATCATCGACAATGCTGGTGATGGCTTCTTTACGAACGTGAGCCAGATCGCTCTGAACCTGGGCTTCTGCGTACCGCAAGGCACGGATGGCGTGATAGCGGCACACTGCGACAAGGAGAACTGGTTGACCAATGAGGTGATCCAAGCGCAAGTGAACCCAGCAGTGACCGCCCAGTTCGGTGTACACAATGCGAACAGTGGGTACCAATTCTGGTTCTACAATCCAGATGGAGGATACAGCCGTCGTGTGTTGCAGACCCACGCAGCACCAGGTGGGGTAACGACCGCAGCAGCGAACGTGCGTTCCGCGTACGTAAGACTGAGCTCGTTGGTAACCAGCCCGCTCCCGAACGGGGTGCTGTTGAACGTGAAAGTGCGCACGCAAGTGAACGGTGTCTTTAGCGCTTTTGGTCCTGCATGCCGCTTCAAGATCCTGGTGCCTGTGTGCCAGACCACGCAGTTGACCACCACGGCAACGCCCGTGATCTCCTGCGGTGCTACCGGCCTGTCGCTGAGCAGCACGATCTATGCGAACACGGTTGTGGGTGCCAACATTTACCAGTTCGAGTTCTCTCGCCTTGGATACTTGCGCCGAGCCGCTTCGTCTACGCGCTCCACGAGCTTGGGCTTCACAACACTGCCGTTGACGATGAACACCTGCTACAATGTGCGGGTGCGTGTTTCATTCGATGGTGGCCTTACGTATTGCCCCTTCGGTCCATCTTGCTCCATGACGGTTGGTACGGCGATCTGCCCCGCTCCTCCTCCAGCTAACGCCCCACAAGGCGACGACGAGAGCGAGCACAGCACGAGCAGCACCCTTACGGTGTGGCCGAACCCCAACAATGGCGATCAGCTATTCCTCTCCCTCAGTGAGATGAGCAGCGAGGTGAGCACCGCTACGGTGGACATCTACGACATGTTCGGCAAGCGCGTGATGAGCAGTACGATCGCGACAGAAGGAACCAAGGTGATAGAGCTGAACAAGCAGCTCGCTCCTGGCCTGTATGTGGTAACGTACACCGCTGGTGAAGTGAGCTTCACAGAGCGTCTGGTGATCCAGTAAGCGATCTCTCTTTGCGGCGGCCCCGCTCGACTTCGGTCGGGTGGGGCTTCTGCTTTGTGGGTAGGCGCCGATGGGGGTCTTGACCCATCTCGCACGACGGGACCGATCGTTCTGCCTGCTCCCCGAGAAGTCTGGACGAAGACGCTTTTTCCGCACTACTTGTCCGAGGAGGCCGTCCTGCAAGAAAATAGCGGTGCATCCTTGGATGGACCCGTATGGCGAAATGGTATTATTGGTCCAAGGCCCAGTCCCGCACTTTCAATGCGAGCGCGGTACGGCTGTTCACACCCAGCTTGGTGAAGAGCTTGCGCCGCAAATAGTGCAGGGTGGGCAGCTTCAACTTCATGCGCACGGCGATGTAGGTATAGGGCCAGGTATCCGGGTGGCGCGCCAACCGCAGGAACTCCAGCTCACGTTCGTTGTAATCCTTCAGATCGGGTGTTGCATCGGCCTGTTCCGGGTGCGCGGCTTCTTCGCCCACCGACCCGAGCAGTTGCATGCATACCGTTAGCAGGGAACGCACGCGTTGGTATTTGTCCTCCGTCTCTTTGGGGGGTTCCGCATCCGGCGTTCTTCTATGGCGGGCCTTGGCTGGCATCTCAGGGTGCTGATGTCCGACTTACGCAACGGCGCTTGCATTATTGCGCGGCACGGGTGCAGAACGAAGAGCGGCGCCATCAGAGCGGCTTGGCGGTTGCGATGTCGCTCCAAGGGCCGATCCCATCAGCCCCTATGGCATTCACGCGAAAGCTGTAGGCCTTGTGGCTGGTGAGGCCCGTGGCCGTGTGGAAGTTCTTGCTGAGCATCAGCAGCAATTTGAAGTTCGCCTCCACTAGGGGATCACTATCGCAGATCTGCAGTTCGTAGATGCGCCGGTCCTTCACACCGTCCCAGCGGATGTTGAGTTCGCCGGTCTTGGTGGTGATACGTACCCGCAAGTTGCCCGGCGCGGGCAGGATGCCGCTGGGCTCAGGCAGTTTGCGCGTGCCGAACGCCGCGCTCGCGATCTTCACCTCATCACCTTGGCTCACGGCCTGCACGTAACCGGCCAGTTCCCTGATCAGCTCCTTCAATTCCTCCAAACGCTGGTTGCGGATGATGTGATCCTGCTTGCCTCCGTTGGTGGTCACGGCGATCTCCGCCGCCTCCAACGCATCGCACGCCAGACCGATCACGGCCAGCGTGGGCGTAGGAGTGGGATACGTGAGGTTACCGGTGAGTGCGACCACATGGGCGCGGCCGCGTTCAACCACTTCCATTGGGGTGAGACCATCCAAACCGAGCTTTACCGTGAAGTGCGTTGTCATGTTGTAGGGGCCGACGATTGCCCAGCGTTGGTATGGTTGAATAGCGCAGCACCTGCGGGTGTTATTGGTTAGGGGCACTATCGCTTGTGATAGAAGCGGATCATCACTTGCAACAACAACAGCATACGGCCGTGCGCGGTGCGTGCTCAAAACCCGCGTTGTCCTATAAGCCGTCGTCGCCGCCCTATAGGTTGTTGAGGCTGGCTTACAGGTTGTCGCCGTCGCCCTATAGGTTGTCGAGGCTGGCCTATAGGTTGTCGTCGCCGCCCTATAGGTTGTTGAGG
>JANNYL010000327.1:0-1334 GCA_031410075.1 Flavobacteriales bacterium | reverse complement strand
GGCTCACAACCAATCCAGCAGCGAAACACCAAGGCCGATGGTGGTCTGCTTGTGGTTGTAATCGATCAAGCTTTCGCCGTAGCCGTGGAACACCTGCAGGTGCGCCTTCAGGTGGCCGCTGATGGTGAAGGACCAATCGCCCTGCACCGAGCCACCGGTGAGCGGCGCATCGATGAAGGCACTGCGCAGTTGCATCGAGATCACATGGCTACGCAACTGGTAGATGAAAATCACCTCGCCATTCCCGACAAGGCCGGTGATGCCCGCATTCTCATCCGCGCGTTCGCTCTCGGGGAAGCGCCACCAGGGGCGAAGCAATAACGCACACCGACCGCGCTCCAAGCCGATCTGCGCGATCAGTCGATTCCAGCTTCGGCTGTATGGTTCGACCCCGCCGTTGCTCTGGTGGTTCAAGCCCGCACTGAGCAACCTGCCGTTGAAGCCGAATATGCGGTACCGCACGGGCCACACCAGCATGGCCTCGGGCTCGTAGTTGGTTTCGCGGAACGAACGACTGAACCCGGAGTTGTACACCTGCCAGCGGGAACTCTGCGTATAACCCACCCAGATGTCGCCTTTGTCCTTGTACAGCCCTTGTATCACCTTGGTCTTGAAGCTGAATTGGAACCTGCACTCCACCACGTCCAGCGGCAGTACCTCGTTACCCGTTGGATCGGGCCCGTTGATGCGACGCGGATCATGATTGGGTGCGCTGCTCCACACCGCAGGCAGTACGTACACCGGTTTGTAGGGAGTGAGAAGGAAGTTGCCATTGCGCAGGCTGTCCTCCAGTTCCCAGCGGGCGCGTAGGCTGTGCGTTTCCTTGAAGGCCCTGTTCTGCGACTGCGCGATGACAGATGCCGGGAGCAAGAAACACAACCCGACATGCAAGCATCGGCGTGCGCCAAGGAACATCCGGGCCAGACGCGTTCTGCGACCTGCGCTCAAATACATGCGTACGGGACAGCAGGTGCTTGCACGCGTTGAAGGTAGGTGTAGCGTTAGCGACGAGTTCGACAGCCCGCCGATCGGGCTATGGTCAAGATAGGGTCGGCGGGAAATAATAATGAAAAGCCGACAAGACTTCGCGAGGGGCACGCCCACCCTTCCACAAGCTCAGGGTGCCATTTGCCGTAGCTCACACACACGCCTCATCCGCAATGGCGATCGCCTTGTCCAAGATCTCCATCCCCTCATCCAACCCATGCCTTGTCGATGCACATCGGCGGCGCTATGAAGATCCAGCGCCACGCGAGTCCGCGTAGCTACGCACTTCGGCCACCATGGTCGGGGGGGAGTGCGGGAATGCCTTCCACCGTGAGGTTGGCTCGAAC
>JANNYL010000326.1:0-8242 GCA_031410075.1 Flavobacteriales bacterium | reverse complement strand
CCGAAGATCTCCTCCTGCGCGATGCGCGCGCTCTGCGCCACGTTGAGGAAGAGCGTGGGGCGGCACCAGAAGCCTTTGTTCGGCAGCTCGCATGCGGGCTGGTACATCTCCGCGCCGTCGGCCACGCCCACCTTGAGGTATTTGTTGATGGTGCCGAGCTGCTCCTTGCTGTTGATGGCGCCGATGTCGGTGTTCTTGTCGAGCGGATCGCCCACGACGAGCGAGCGCATGCGGTGCTTGAGCTTGCGGATCAATTCGTCGTGCACGCCTTCCTCCACGAAGAGGCGGCTGCCGGCGCAGCATACGTGGCCTTGGTTGAAGTAGATGCCGTTGATGATGCCTTCCACGGCCTGGTCGATGGTGGCATCGGCGAAGATGATGTTGGCCGCTTTGCCGCCGAGTTCGAGCGTGGCCTTCTTGCCGGTGCCGGCGATGCTCTTCTGGATGAGCTTGCCCACGCCGGTGCTGCCGGTGAAGGCGATCTTGTCGATGCCCGGATGGTTGACGAGCGCCGCGCCCGTGGCACCCGCACCGGTGACGATGTTGACGACGCCATCGGGCAGTTCGGCTTCCTGGATGAGCTCGGCGAGCAGCAATGAGGTGAGCGGTGTGGTCTCGGCGGGCTTCAGCACCACGGTATTGCCGCAGGCCAGCGCCGGCGCGATCTTCCACGCGGCCATGAGCAGCGGGAAGTTCCACGGGATGATCTGCCCGGCGACGCCGAGCGCGGTGGGCGTTTTTCCCGGGAAGGCGTAGCCGAGCTTGTCGGCCCAACCGGCGTAGTAGAAGAAGTGCGCGGCGGCGAGGGGCACGTCCACGTCGCGACTTTCACGGATGGCCTTGCCGCCGTCCATGCTTTCGACCACGGCGAACTGGCGGGCTTTTTCCTGCAGCAAACGCGCGATGCGGTAGATGTACTTGGCGCGTTCGGCGGCGGGCATCTTCGACCACACGTTGTCGTAGGCCTTGCGCGCGGCTTTCACGGCGGCGTCCACGTCGGCTGCGTTCGCTTCGGCGATGCGCGCGATCTTCTGCTCGTTGGCGGGGTTGATGGTGTCGAAGTAGGTGCCGCTCCTCGGTGCCGTCCACTTGCCGCCGATGAAGAGTTCGTATTGGGACTTCAGGGTGAAGTGGTCTTTGCTTTCGGGGGCTGGGGCCAGAGGCCACGATATCTTTTTGGTTGCCATGCGCTATACACCTTAGCTCTATTCGAGCTGCGTGCGACGAATATACTCTTGGCTCTGGTCCTCGTAGACCAAACACACTACCCAGGCTATCGCTAGCGTGCGGGGGCTCTTCTCCCCAAGGCTTCCAACACTTCCTGCCTTCGGCGGTGCGACACCGGCACCTCATGGCCGCCTGCAAGCACAAGCGTACCCCCATCGCGATGCAGGTAGATCTTCACCTGCGCCATGTTCACCAAGTGAGAGATGTGGACGCGCATGAAGCCGTGCGGTTCGAGCAAGGTGTCGAACTCCTTCAGTGTGCGCGAGGCGAGCACTTTCTCGCCGTTGACCAGATGGAAGCGGGTGTAGTTACCGTCACTCTCGCACCGCACGACCTCGGTCGGTGAGATCACGTGGAACCCCTCCGCCGTGGGGATGGTGATGCGGTCCATCAAGGCCTTCCGCACATGCTGCAAACTTTCGGCGGATGATGCTGGTCCGCTCGCCGCCCGTTCCAACGCCTCGCGCAGATCATCGCGCGCGACGGGCTTGAGCAAGTAGTGCAAGGCCCCGCTCTTGAATGCGCGTACCGCATAGTTATCGAAGGCCGTGACGAAGATCGCGCGTGTGTTGTTGTGCGTTAACCGCTTCATCACGTCGAAGCCGGTGCCGTCTCCGAGCCAGATGTCGAGCAACACCACATCGGGCTGTAGGTCGTTCAGCATAAGCACCGCCGAAGCCATGTCATGAGCCTCTCCAACGACTTCAATATCCACAGCGATGCCACCCAGCGCGGCCCGCAGGCTCACCCGCGCGGGTGCTTCATCGTCAACGATCACCAGGCGCAGCATGTTCGCTCAAGGGTTTTACGCGCATCCGGAGGATCACCGTGGTGCCAGTGGGACTTCCGTCAGGTGCTCGCTCGTCACGCACTACCACGGATTCGTTCCACGCCGTGCGCTTGTCGAAAAGCGCGACCCGCTTGCGCACGAGGTCCAAGCCAAGCGATTCGCCGTTGCGGCGCAACGGTCGTTCAGCAGCAGCCTTCCGGCCGATGCCATTGTCCTTCACCTCCACCAGCAGCACGCTGCCCGCAAGATCGATACGTACCGACAAGTGACCTTGACCACCTCCGGTGAAGCCGTGCTCGATAGCGTTCTCCACTATAGGTTGGATCAACATCGGCGGTATGGCGATGCCCTCGGCCTTTACATACGGCATCACCTCGACGCGCCACGTGAACACGCCGGGACGGCGATTGGCGCTGATGCGCAGGTAGTGTTCAACGAGTTCGAGTTCTTGCTGCAACGGGATCGTACGCCGCCGACTGGTCTCGAGCACCAGTCGCAGGAACTTCGAAAGGTGGGCCACGTGGTCGTTCGCTGCGGTTGCATTGCCATTGGCATAGAGCCCAGGAAGGGTGTTGAGCGCATTGAACAGGAAGTGCGGGTCCATCTGCAACCGAAGTGCCTGTTGCTCCAGGTCCGCTTCGCGTTGCCGGGCGCGTTGCCGGTTGCGTTGTACGATGGCCCATGCGCCGATCGCGATGACGATGGCCACTAGCCCAATACCAACAGCGATCCAGCGCGTGCGCTCCGCCTTCAACTCAGTGAAGGTCCTCGCTGAACGGAGCTCGGCGTTCTCTCGTTCCGTGCGCTCCGTATCATACTGCAATCGCAACTCGTTCATGGCTGCGTCCTTCTCGGCCGTCATGAGCGAATCGCTGTAGCGCTGCATCTCGCGGTAGTGGTACAAGGCCTGTTTCATATCGCCCAAACCCTCATGCAGCTTCGCCATCGACCCATGTGCCTCCATGAGTTGATCCATGGATCCGGTGCGTTGTGCCATGGCCAAGCTGGAGTCCAACACGGGGCGCGCTTCGGGATAGGATCCTTGGTCCATGAGCACTTCGCCTATACCGTACAACGAGCGCAACACCAACTCCTCATCGGCGGCCCCTCGTGCAGCACGCAACGATCGCTCGTAGTTGTACAAGGCGCTGTCCGGTCGCCCGGCACTGGCGTGTGCAAGACCGAGGTTGTAGAGTTGCATACCGCGATGGTCACCGGTGGCCATGCGATCCTGAAGTACAAGGCTTTCGCGCAGCACGGCAATGGCCGAATCGTACTGCCCGGCATCTATCAACACAACACCGATCCCGCTCAAACCAGAGGCTACTTTCAGCGTGTCGTGTCGCCGTTTGATGTCCACGCTCCGGCGCAACATTGAGATGGCTTCTGGAAGTTGTCCTTGCCGCCAATACAGGCCGCCGAGGTTATGTAGCACGCGGGCCAGGTTCACGCTGTCCTTCAACGCCTCTTTCCAGTGCAAGGCCTGCAGTTGGGCCTTCAGGGCTTCTTCATAATCGCCCAGATTGTCATAAGCCACACCGAGATTGAGCCATGTGACACTGATCCAACCGCTATCGTTCGCGGCCGTTGCAAGCTGCATGCCTTCGGTGTAAAGTTTCAGCGCACTATCCGGATCGGAGCGGCGGCGGCGCGCTTGGCCAAGGATGCCAATGGCACGCATATGTTGATCGAACTGGCGAGGAGCCGAAGTGGTGCTGTCGTACACGCCGATGGCGATCGCAGAGGCCGGATCAAGATCACCGTTCAGCATCAAGCTGTCCGCTGCCGCTAGGCGGCTGACAAAGGCTACCGTGTCACGAGCCGAACGACTTGAACCTTCGTCGGACCTGGATCTTTCGCCACAGGCCACGAGTAACCAGAACAGAACGAACAGGGATCGGCTCACGGACAAAGGTCGATCACTCCAACAAGAACCGGATCGTTCGGACTCCATTCTCATCACGGGCGCGCAGGATGTATGCACCGGACGAAAGCTCCGTGACGGTGAGCACCGTGCGTGTCGCGTTCACTTCACGGGCCATCAATAAGCGACCCTGCACATCGAGCACCTCCACCATTCCGAACACTTCGTTCGACTCGATGAATACCTGTTCGCGCGCCAGGTTCGGGAAAAGTCGAATGCCTGTGAGATCCAGGTGAGGCACGGAAGTGGAGAAGTCGTAGACCACCCCGTTCGACGGTGCGGAAAGGCAACCATCCACCGTACTGATCGCCGTGTACGTACCTGCCTGGGTCGCGGTGAAGGTCTGTGCGTTGGCGCCTGGGATCGATGTACCGTTCACATACCACTGGAATGTCGCATTGGCAACAGGGCTGGCTGTTAGCAGCGAACCATTGATACTCACTACGGGCGGGTTGGCCGACACGATGTTCACCACCCATGTATTGCTGCCAATGGCAGCGCCGGGGGCGCAGGCCGCACTGCTGGTAACGGCGCATTCAACCACCGTGGTCGCGCTCACGACCATGGTGTAGCTGGCCGAATTCGTGCCCGCTGCGATGCCGTTGACCGTCCATTGGTATTGAGGTCCACTACCCGCATCCGTTGTAGTGGCATTGAACACCACCTCATCACCCGGGCATACTTCCGTTGCATCCGCAGTGATCAGAATGGAAGGCGTACATACGGCGGTGCATGGCGCGGTGTGGCTCCCGAAGCCGCTTCGATCGGCAACGGGTGTGGAGAGCCATTCCACGTCGGGCAAGAACGCATCGGAGCCATCGGCATCGCCTTTGTCCACGGTCGGCTTACGGATCAAGCCTGTGAAGTAGGTACCCACGCCACCGCTGAACCACTCATCATCCACCTCTTCACCCACCTTGCCGATGATGTCGATAGGCCGTCCATTGTCCAACAGAACGATCGCATCGGGGCCATCGAAGTACAGATCGGCCAACTGGTCGGCAAGTGCTTGCAGCGGAGCATCGGAGAAGGGGTCCACTACAACGTGGGTCCCTTGCGGCGGGACTACCCCGCCAAGCAGAACGGAATAGTAGAGGTACGAGCTACCATTGGGGTAAACGCGAAGTCCGAACCCCGAAAGATCCAATGGCACGGAGCGCGGGTTGTATATCTCCAACGCCCTGGCTTGGTCTCCGGGCTCGTGCAGGTATTGGCTGATGAACGGGTCGTGACAAGTCGTTGGAACTGGACCTACTGGTATAGGCGGTGGCTCTTGGGTACGGTACAACTGCACGGCCTCGGTTCCGGAGCACGTACTGTAGATCTCCGGTGTGCCATCACCATCGATATCGCCGATGCCCACCATCCAAGGGTCGGTAATTCCACGAGCGAGGGTCCTGCTCGTGAAATTCTGGTCGCCATCGTTCTCGAACCAATCGGTCCCTTGGTCTGTCGAAGCGGCGGAAACCACATCCACATCGCCATCACCATCCAGGTCCCCTGCCGCAACATAGGTGGCAAAACCAACGCCGGCGGCGACAAGGCGTTTGGTGTAGGTAGGCAGGGGATCGCCGCTGTTCTCGTACCAATTCACGCGGTTGTCATCCCCCGTGGAGGAAAGGAAGTCCAGATCGCCATCGCCATCCACATCGATGGCCGCTACTGAGGTGACCCCACCGGCAGCGGCGTCCACCACCTGCGAAACGAAGGTGCCGTCGCTTTCCCTTCGGTGCATGATCACCTTGTCCGAAAGTCCGGCATAGGCCACCAGTACGTCGATGTCCCCGTCGTTGTCCGGATCCACACCGACCACTTCGTTCGCCTCCCAGAATTCGCCGTTCAAGAAGTGCGATGTGAAGACCTGACTGCCATTGTTCTCGAACCAATAGACCGCATCATTGTCATAGGTGGAGGTGAGCGCGTCCATATCACCATCACCATCGAAGTCCACGATATCCAGTGCGTAGGGCTGCGAGAGGCTCCCTATGTCGCGCCGGAAGAATGAACCACCTCCCTGGTTCTCGATCCAGCGCAGCCAATTCCCACTGCTCTCAGTATAGGCCAGGTCCAGATCGCCATCGTCATCCATATCCGCTGCCTGCAAGTAACTGCCGCTGTTCACGGTGATCCGCACGGTGCCCTGCCGCAGGATCTTCGCGTCCAGGTGGCCAGTACCATCATTCTCGTAAAAGTCCAAGTAGAGCGTGCCGATCGCCATCATGTCCACATCGCCATCGTTGTCGAAGTCGCCGTGGCACGCATCCTTCACGTCGCTCATCCATCGGTTCAGCAGCTGCGTTGTGAACACCTGGCCAGGGCTGTTGATGTATACGCGGATGTCGCTATTGGAAGCGCAAACCACATCGGGCCTACCATCGTTGTTGAAGTCGGCGGGAAGGATCATGGATGCCCCATCGAAGTCCGAGTCGAAGGTGCCCCCACCGGTGACGAATGCGTTGCCAGGACCATTCCCGCGCCAGAACATGTCCGTGTTCCCGGCACTCGCCACCAACAGGTCCAGATGCCCGTTCGCATCCAAGTCCGCAAGCCCTACACCTGGAGCAACGTTCGCGGTGAAGACCACCTGCTGCGTGAATGCGGTGCCGGTATTGCGGAACCAACCGACCCCGCCGCCGCCCGCATAGAGCACATCCATCAGGCCGTCCTGATCCACATCCCCATTCAGGATCTGGCGTGGAGTGGTCATGTTCGCCAGTAGCTCATTGGTGAACACTTCGCTACCGTCGTTCCGGAACAAGCGCACGGAACCAGCGGTCTGCAAACACGCCACCAGGTCCATATCGCCATCCGCATCATAGTCGGCGGCTGTGATCTGCGATACGCCGGAGAGCGAGGTGGCGATCTCCACGCGTGTAAAAACAGCGCCGCCATCATTGCGTAGCCAGTGTATCCGGTTACCCGTGAAGGCTGCACAGGCGATGTCGAGGTCACCATCGCCATCGATATCCGCCACGGCCAACCCGGCTGCACCATCGGTGTTCGACTGGAGTATGAGATACTCGAAGGTGTTGTCCCCGTTGTTGCGCAAGAGGTTCACCCGGCTGATATTGAGATCCGAGAGAACGATGTCCTTATGACCGTCCTCATCGAGATCGATGATGGTGACCGATCGCACGTTCGTGGGTTCTGTCGTCAGCGTTCGCGAAACGAATTCGCTGTTGCCCATGTTCTCGTTCAAGACGATGTTCTTCAACCCGCCGCTCACGATATCCACGTCGCCATCGCTATCCAGATCACCGGTAGTGATGGAGAC
Organism: Flavobacteriales bacterium; assembly: GCA_031410075.1. Taxonomy (GTDB): domain Bacteria; phylum Bacteroidota; class Bacteroidia; order Flavobacteriales_F; family PHOS-HE28; genus PHOS-HE28. The sequence continues at coordinate 1,027 of JANNYL010000326.1, read as the reverse complement.
CGTGGTGTGGGAGATCAATTGCATCGAATAGCCCTGTGCGGCAAGCCGACCGCTGAACAAAAGGAATAGCGCTGGAAGCGCTGCGCGAAGGGTGGTTGAAAAGGTCATGAGCAAGTGGAAATGTTTTGTGGAGGCGACGGTCGGAAAGCTAAACAGGTGCGCATCGGTGAACGATGGCCCGTGGTCATTGAATGTGACGGTTCGAGGTGTATTCGGCATTCAAAGAGCCGCAAAAGGCGCACACCGCGAACCAGGTACAACAGGTGAAAATGACGATCCGGCATCGGTGGGCAAGCCGCTCAGGTGCATGTGTTCGGCCGAAAATGAAGTGGTCCATCCCAGAGTATCGGAAAGTGAGCCCTACTCAACGAGAAGTCGTGTGCTCCACACCTGATCTCCGCTCTCGCACCGGATCAAGTAGATGCCGCTGTCCACGTCGGCCAACTGCAACACATAGCGGTTGGCCAGCACGCTCTCTGAACGAACGAGTACCCCACACGCGCTAAAGAGCCCCACTCGGTCGATACGTTGATCGCTCACGATCGTCACGACTTCTCGCGCGGGGTTCGGAAAGAGAACAAGGCCTTCCTGAACGACTGCCTCTTCCAAACCCGTCGTGTTCGCCTGCAAATACACTTTCCAATAACTGTTGTTCGCCGGGCTGAACTCCTGCATGTCTCCGCTGCCGTTCACCTGTGCAGGCACAACGAGGTCCGGCTTGCCGTCGCCGTTCACGTCGCTCACGCCCCAGTTCTGCGAGCCGGTGTCATCGTAGTCCTGCGGTGCTCCTCCAAGTGCATTGAAGCCGTAGGTGACGCCGCCATCGATGCGACCGCCTGATGGGAGCGACCAATTGGTGGCAGTTGCGCTGAAGCCGCTTCCGCTGTTGAGGTACACTTTCCAATAGCTGTTGTTGGCCGGGCTGAACTCCTGCATGTCTCCGCTGCCGTTCACCTGTGCGGGCACAACGAGGTCCGGCCTGCCGTCTCCATCCATGTCGCTCAAGCCCCAGTTCTGTGAGCCGGTG
>JANNYL010000325.1:0-5366 GCA_031410075.1 Flavobacteriales bacterium | reverse complement strand
TTGCTGGTGCGCATCCCGATGCGGAACCGATTGCCTTCCACCGGATTGAAACTGTACAAATTGAAGTACGGCCCGATCTCCACTTGCCCTGTAGTGTAGTACCCTGTAACCACAGTACTGATCAGATCCATGAAGTTGCGGAACTTGGGGGTTCGCTTCATGGTGTCCACCATTTGGTAGATATCGCTCTCTCGTTTACTGAGCTGGGTATGGCGATGCTGGTCCCAGAAATCGGCACTCTCGCTCAACGGGTCCTCATCAACGATCACTTCGCTTACTCCATTGTAAAAGGCCTCCTCCTTCGGTTGATTGATCTTGAAATCCCTGTAGCTCGCATTTCGCCTTCCATAAAAACCCTGGATGGGGTTCTTGGACACCTCGCCTTCATCCCTCAACGGATTCAGGTCCACCATCAACTGGTCTTTGGTGAGCATGTATACTTCGTGCGCCACCTGATCATACTCCTGGTGCACTTTCAGCTCCTGAACAAAGTTGATATTGGTCCCCGGCTCAATGCCCGCATCCAGACGTCGCACAGCGAAACTGGTATCGTTGATCCACATTTCGCCACTGAAGCAAAGTTGCTGCTGATGCTTGGGTTTGAAGCGGATCTGATAACACCACGCGTGGTCCACCCAATTGCTGTCCACCAGCAAATAGTCGTAATGCTGTGAGCCGCCATCAGCGATCGGGCTCACGAAATTTTTCCCGAAGAGCGTAAGAAAATTATCGTAGACGTTCACGTTCTGGTACATATCACCCATGAACTGTGTAATGCTCTCGTTCTCGATACCACTTATGCGGTTGCCCCGGATGATCTCGCGCCGTGTCTTCGGATCCTGACGGTAGTACACATCGCTCAAGGTCTCGGTCATGAAAATGGGAAGCGACTCCTTCGTCGTGGTGGTGTCCACATAGTCGAAGATGAATTTGAAGTCCTTGAAGAGTTTCTTGTTCTTGAAATCCTCCGTGATGTTGTTAAGGTCGAACTCTACCTTGTTGTAGCTCTCGTATTCATAAGCGGCGAGCTTAGCACGGTTGTTCACCGGTTTGTTGCGGACCACTTGGCGAAGCACGGCAAAGGCGCTGTTCTCGAGATAGGTAACCACAACTTCTTTCAGTTCCCCACTTGAAGGTTGCATGGTGATATCGATCACCTGGGCCTGGTCCTTCTTTACTTTGATCGTAACCGGCCGATAGCCAAGACAAGTTGCTCTGATGCTATCCGTGGCATAGTATGTCTCGAGCTTGTAAAGCCCATCGAAGTCGGTATTCGTGCTGACCCGGGTATCGAGAAAGCCGACATTGACGAAAGGCAATAATTCACCTGAAACACCATCAACGACTTTTCCGGAAACACGGGTGGTTTGCGCTGAAGTGGTCAGCATCAAGAGCATGGCAATAAGCCCGATCAGCTGGCGGAGATGGTGACGGGGTAGAAAACGCATCTTGCTTTTCAACGAGAAGCGCTTGAAGTTGTTGGACGAACCGGATCCAGACGCAACCGTTCAGCCCGAGCAGCCAGCAGGATGCTTATTTCATAAAGAAGTAGTAGCGGAAGCGAAACCAGGATCTGGCTGACGACATCCGGTGGTGTTATGATGGCAGCCACGATCAGAATGACCACGAAGGCGTGTTTGCGGTACTGTCGCAGGAAACCAGGACCCACAATACCAATTCGGGCCAAGAGCAGCATGATGATAGGCAATTCGAAGGCGACACCGGTCCACAGCAAAAAACTGTTCAGTATTCCAACATAGCTGTCCAAGGTCCATAGTTTATGGATCGATGGACTCAACGAATACCCGGAGAAGAACTGGAAACTCATCGGGGCTAAAACCCAATAACCGAACGCGGCACCAAGCAGGAACAGAAGGATAACGAACACCACAATACCACTTACGGCGTTTCGTTCCTTCTCCTTAAGTCCTGGAGCCACGAATCTCCAGAGTTGCCATATGATGATCGGGCTGGCGATGATCAGCCCGAACGTGAAGGAGATACTGAACGACATCATGAACTCCTGCTGGGGACTATTGCTGATCAGATCGAAGTTCATGTCCGCCACACAAAAATCATCACCCATCCCCAAGCGCTTGCCCACAGCACAGAGGATCCGGTAGGTGATAAAACCCGACTTGGTGGGCCCCATTACGAACCCTTGAAAGATCTCCTGAACGAAGATGTATACGCCCACGGTGGCGGTAACCACTGCAGCAGCAGATCTTACCAAGACCCAACGGAGCTCCTCCAAATGCTCCAGAAACGACATTTCCTTGCCCTGTTCGGCCATGCGATGCTATTCCCGGTGCGTTGATCGCCGTTTCAGCGTCAAGGCGCCTAAGATAACGGCCCTCTCCGGCGACGAAGTCCTGACCGCAAGGGTTCTCAACGATCCGGTCGCGCTAGTTGGTGCTTTCGTCGAGGAAGTATCAATAGCTGTTAAGACATGCGTCGTCTATTCGGGTGAGTGGCTTACATTTAAGCGATCAAAAAAATAACAAGCGGCTGCTCCGGCCGTATCATTCGATATGACGACTGTAGACCAATCCCCTCGCGAAGCGTTAGAACGATTCTTCGGATTCAAGAAATTCAAAGGCGAGCAAGAAGCTGTGATCCAGAACGTGCTCGCTGGCAAGAACACATTCGTGATCATGCCTACTGGTGGCGGCAAGAGCCTTTGCTACCAGTTGCCCGCCCTGATGAGTGAAGGCACCGCTATCGTGGTAAGCCCACTGATCGCGCTCATGAAGAACCAGGTTGACGCGCTTCGTGGCTTCGGCGATGATGATGGGGTGGCCCACTTCCTGAACAGTTCGCTTTCACGCACAGAAGCGCAAAAGGTGAAACAGGACATCCGAAGCGGTGTTACGAAGATCCTGTACGTGGCGCCCGAAAGTCTGACCAAGAAGGAGAACGTGGAATTCCTGCGCGAGATCAACATCAGCTTCTTCGCTATTGACGAAGCGCACTGCATCAGCGAGTGGGGCCATGACTTCCGCCCGGAGTATCGCCGATTGCGCACGATATTCGATGAGATCAACCGTGTGCCGATGATCGCCCTTACGGCAACGGCAACGGAAAAAGTGCAGGAAGACATCCTCAAGAACCTGGATATACCTGGCGCTACAACGTTCAAAGCCTCGTTCAATCGACCCAACCTCATGTACGAGGTGCGGCCCAAGGTGAACGTGGCGAAGGAGATCACCAAATTCATCAAGCAGCATAAGGGTAAGAGCGGGATCATCTATTGCCTCAGTCGCAAAAAGGTGGAAGAGATCGCCATGACCTTGAACGTGAACGGGATCAAAGCCCTGCCCTACCATGCCGGCATGGACGCCGGCCAGCGTATTGACCATCAGGACCGTTTCCTTATGGAGGACGTGGATGTTATCGTGGCGACGATCGCCTTTGGAATGGGGATCGACAAGCCGGATGTGCGGTTCGTGATCCACCATGATATCCCGAAGAGCTTGGAGAGTTATTACCAGGAAACCGGCCGTGGCGGTCGCGATGGAGGTGAAGGGATCTGTGTGGCATTCTATAGCTACAAGGACATCGAGAAGTTGGAGAAGTTCCTGCAAGGCAAACCGATCGCGGAGCAGGAGATCGGTAAACAGCTATTGGCCGATACGGTGAGCTATGCTGAAACCAGCATGTGCCGCCGGCGATTCCTCCTGCACTATTTCGGAGAGGTACTTCCCGGCGATAATTGCGGATCGTGCGACAACTGCTTGAATCCCAAAGAGCCGTTCGACGCGAAAGACGATCTGGAGATCGTGTTGGATGCCATCAAGGAGAGCAAAGAGCGGCACCGTGGCAAATTCATCTGCGATGTTCTCGGTGGCATGGAAACCAGCGAGATCAAGAACTACAATGGCCATAAACTTCAGTGCTATGGTATCGGTCGCGAGCATGATGTACACCATTGGATGGGTATCATTCGGCAGGCCACGGTGAGCGGGTATTTGCATAAGGACATTGAGACCTACGGCAACCTGAGCCTTACAGAAGAGGGCAAGAAATTCCTGAAGAAGCCAGTGACCGTTATGTTCATCAAGGAACGTGACTACACCGAAGGCGATGTGGACCTGGACGACGAGTTCAGCAGTGGCAAAGGCGGCGGTGCCGCTGATGAGAAGCTGATGAAAATGCTGCAGGAGTTGCGGCAGGAGATCGCCAAGAAGCACAAGCTTCCGCCTTACGTGATCTTCCAGGACCCCTCGTTGGAAGAGATGACGGTTCGTTACCCGATAAGCATCGATGACCTGACGCAGGTTTCGGGTGTAGGCCCTGGAAAGGCCCAGAAATATGGCAAGCCGTTCATCGAACTGATCGCGCGCTATGTGGAAGAGAACGACATCGAACGTGAAGATGATGTGATGGTGCGCTCGGTGATGAACAAGAGCAGCAACAAAGTGCACATCATCCAGAACATCGATAAGCGGCTTCCAATGGAAAGTATAGCGAAGTCGAAGGGCCTAACGATAGACACCTTGCTTACCGAGATGGAAACGATCGTGATGAGTGGCACCAAGCTGGACATTACGTACCACTTGAACGAAGCTCTGGAAGACGATCAGCAGGAAGAGATCATGGATTACTTCCGGACGGCCGATACCGATGACCTGAAAACCGCACACGATGAGTTCGGGGGCGACTACACCGATGAGGAGATCCGCTTTATGCGCTTGAAGTTCATGAGTGATATGGCGAATTGAGGACGAGAGTGCACGAATCTTATGATGAAGGCCGGTTACTTACCCGGCCTTCATCCATTACACCGGTCCGCGCTCTTGGCGCACTCTAAAAGCCAAGTCGCTCGAAACCGACAACACCATTGCAGCACTTCCCATTCGCATCGCCTCCTGATCGATGTCGAACGTTCGAGCTTGCGCTCCACGAGCTGATTCCTTCTACGCGCTGGGATCCAAACGTCACAGGCAGCGGGCACCTCGCCCGTTCTCAACGGATCATCGTATTCGGCCGGTCTTCTTCATGATGATCAGCACAACCATCATCACCGCAGAAAACCCGATCAAGAACCAAGCGAGCTTGTTGTACCGGCTACCCATGCGGAACATGGGCAGACCGTCCTGATCAATATAATAGGCCAATAGGTTGTGCGTGTTGAAACCGGTTCCCGGACCAATGCGGCGCCTGACGTCATAGTAGACATCAACGGTATCACCTACATGCAAACTGTCGATCCTTTGCAGATCCGGCGAGAAATCCATTGCGTCCATTCCGATGAAAAGCTCGAAAACAGGCGGACGCCCGTCAACGACAAGGAAGCGTTTCTTGGCATCATACCTGAGCTCCACATCAGGCGACACGTCAGCGAGATAAGTGATCCTGCCCGTGAC
>JANNYL010000324.1:0-3798 GCA_031410075.1 Flavobacteriales bacterium | reverse complement strand
CACCGCCGAAGCGATTGGTGGAAGGCGTGAGGTTGGTGCTGTATGGGCCTCCGTGGAAAATGGCTGCCGCTCCTCCCAGTCCATAGATCCGTGCACCAACGATTATGTCTGAATAACCATCGCCGTTCACATCGCCGGCACCGCACACGCTTTCTCCGAGGTTGGCCCCTGCGTTGCTCAGATCAAAGGTGAACGAAGCGACCGTGGAGATGCCAGTAGGCGAACCAAGAAAGATCTGTGCTACGCCTTCTTGGGATTCAGGATTCGAGAAACGGGGTATACCAACCAGCAGGTCGGCATATCCATCGCCGTTCACATCTCCGGCAGTGCTTATGCATCGGCCCATCCAACCGATGTTCTGGTTGCTTTGTAAAACCGCGGCTGCTACTGTGATGATACCAGCAGCACTTCCATGATACACATGGACCAAGCCTTCATCGGTCTGCACTCCGATCTCGTCCTGATAGGCTGATACAGCCACATCGCTGAACCCATCACCGTTCAGGTCCCCAGCGCAAGTGACCCACCAACCATAATAGCCGACATTGTTACCTGTGCCAAAAAGTTGTGTTCCGAAAGGGGGATTCACACCAATGCCCAGTCCGATAGCCGATCCATAGTAGACGAATGCTGATCCTTGGTCCGTAGCGCCAGATGTATAAACGAACTTGGATGAACCAACGATCACATCACTGAAACCATCGCCGTTGATGTCTCCGGCACCGGCGACGCTGCTTCCGAAGAAGGCACCTGCTTGATTACGTTCCAACCGGTGGGTCGCGACAGGGTTCAAGCCAGTCGCGGAACCCATATAGACCCATGCGGCTCCTTCGTTCAACACGGGATAGGAGGACAGGAAACCACCAATGATCACATCACTGTACCCATCGTTATTGATGTCGCCTGCGCACGCAACGTCACTCCCGAAGTTGTCGTTCGCGTGATTGTTCTGGAGTAGCAGATCCGCGACAGTGTTGATGCCGGTTGCCGACCCGTAATACACGAAAACAGCCCCCTCGCTCAACTCCGTCACCGTGTTGCTTTCCCAAGCGACGGCGCCAACCAGCAGGTCGCTGTAGCCATCGCCGTTCACGTCACCCGCGGTACTTACAGCATTTCCGAAACCCGCACCGGTCTGGCCAACTGTGAGGGTGACACTGGGTACGGTGCTTATGCCGGTATTGCTGCCGTAATAGACATAAGCAGCGCCGGCAACTACAAGCCCCGAGACAGTCTGCTGCCAAGCACCTACGACCACATCACTGCGGCCGTCGCCATTGAGGTCACCAGCGGTCGCTACGGCTATACCGAACTCCGCGCTCGCTACAGTCCCTAAAAGCAAGGTATTCGGCGAGGTTGAAACCGGATCTATCGTTACAGGATAGCGAGCATCCTTGTCGTTCACCACAATGCGTAAAACATTTCCGTTCGTGGACCTCTCCAATTCGAAATGCGCATCGAGCGCAGCCATATCGGCATCCCAACAATGCAGATCGCGGTAGTCGAAAACGACATCACCGCGAGCATTTGTGAACCGGAGGCGATCGGTTCCTTCCAATTGTGGGCACCAATCACCGGAAATAGCAACTTCTACGGCCACTTCGCCTTCCCCGTCAGGCGGTGAGAAGATCATGAAATTCTGCCTCAAGCCTTGAGCGGTTTGCTGATAATGCACGCTCATGGCATCGCCAGGGAAATAGACCTCATTGGCTGCAGGTTGCGCTGCACCATGGAACCATGGTAGAACTTTAGTGCCGGTTCGACCGCATCCGAGAACGTCGAAACGGGCATGGTTGTCTTGTGCGCTATCCAACAAAAGGAAGCCCTCGCCATCAATGGTTCCGGTCATTCCTGCATGAAGCTGTATTGCTGAGAAACGATCCTGGCCAAGGGGCACAAGGTCCCAAGCATCTGTTCTTACCGGATCAACCACGGATCCAAAGCCGATCATGGGGAAGGAGAATGCTATCAAGCCAACGTACCACCTCCTGGAAGGGCCGATCACGGGAGGTAGGACTGGGATAGAAATAAACTCCATTTTATCGAACAGGCAAAGCTACCCGCAACCCCAAATAGGGTTCGGACAATGGCCTTGAACGCAGGTACTTTCGCCGGGTTGCCAATGGGACTCAATAAATTGACCGGTAAGAGCTACCAATGGGCGGCGATCTTGCATTGCATGATCGTTTTGAGCTCTTTCTGTTCGGCTCAGGCGCCAGACTCTATCCGGGTTCATAAGGGCAGAACGATCGGAACTGCCATTGGTGGTGGAACGATCATTACTGGGACCCTCGTCTCGCTCAATTCTGCTTGGTACAGCCAGTACGAACGAAATGCCTTCCACTTTTTCAATGATGTGGACGAATGGCAGCAATTGGACAAGATCGGCCACGGTTTTTCCACGTACACGGTAGGTAAATGGGGGCACGGGCTTGTTCACTGGTGTGGTCTAAAGGAGAAAACATCGGTTTGGGTGGGCGGGACCTTGGGATTCGCCTACCTCACGGCGGTAGAAGTAATGGACGGCCATAGCGCTGAATGGGGGTTCAGTTGGTGGGATATGGCTGCTAACGCGGCGGGTACAGGATTGTTCATAGGGCAACAGCTTGGGTGGAAGGAACAGCGCGTCACAATGAAGTATTCGGCGCACCTCACGGATTATGCCAAGCTGCGACCCAACGTTTTAGGCGAAAGCCTTAGCGAGCGGATCCTGAAGGACTACAACGGGGCCACGTATTGGTTGAGCACGAACCCGAACGCGTTCGGATGGAAGGCATCGCCCAGGTGGCTGAACATGGCCGTGGGCTATGGTGGTGAAGGCATGTTGTACGCGAATGGGGATCCTGGTCAAGTCAGGCAGTTCTATCTGTCTCCTGACATCGATCTGGAATGCATTCCTACGAAAAGCAAATTCCTGCGAACACTGCTCTTCACGTTGAACTGCGTGAAAGTGCCCATGCCGGCGTTGGAAATTCGCGGCGACGGAAATTTTCGCGGACACTGGCTCTACTTCTGAAGCGAGCCGTCCAGCAGCATCAGCTTCACCTTCAGCACAGCGGCCACCGTCAGGCTGTCCAATATCTCGCCGCGCTGCACCATCGAATAGAGTTCCTCGAACGGCAGTTTCTTCAATTCCAATTCCTCATCATGATCGGGCTGTGGAGGATAGAACGTGAGTCCTTGCGCGACATAAAGGATCGCGTGCTCGTCACTGGCACTGTTGCTCAGGTCCATGCGTAGGATCTCTTGCCAGCGCTCGGCCACAATGCCGGCCTCTTCGCGCAGCTCACGTTTGGCACTGTCGATCGGTGGGATGTCCCGCTTGCCACCGCCTTCGGGAATTTCCCAACTATAGGATCGAACCGGATAGCGGTATTGGCCCACGATCCATGTGTTCAGATCATCATCCAGTGGCACAACGCCGATCGCGATGTTTTTGAAATGGACCGTTCCGTATATGCCTTGTTTTCCGCTCGGATCCAGGATGTCGTGGTGGCTTACCGCGATCCACGGGGTCTCATACCGCACCTCCTCCTTCAACGTGGTCCACGGTCCTCGCTTGGTCATGCTTCGATACGATCGGTTGGTTTATCTCCGTTATGGTCGTTGGTTGGCATCGAGTCTGAACTGGATATCGAGTTTCAGGATGCTGCGAACTCGTTTTCCATCCTTGAAGGCAGGCTTCCAGTTGACGGATCGTACAAAGCGCATGGCTTCACTATCGCAGCCGCCGCTAAGGGCTTCAACCGTGCGCAAATTGCTGATGTTGCCACTGGGTTCCACCACGAAGTCCACAAC
>JANNYL010000323.1:0-6378 GCA_031410075.1 Flavobacteriales bacterium | reverse complement strand
GAGCAAGTGAAGAGCGAGGTGAACTACAAGAATGGTTTCCTCAATGGTCCGTTCGTAGACTATTATGACAATGGCACATGGACAACGCGACCTGTTCTGGTGGGACCGAAGGGACAGGAAATGACGCAAGAAGAACGCGTTCTGGAAGGCCAGACCCGAAAACGCGAAGGCACGTACAAGAACGATCTTTTGGAAGGCGAGGTGAAGGAGTACGACGAAAAAGGGCGGATGATCTCGAACGTGCGCTACGTGGCCGGTAAACCCGTTGCACCATGAGCACGCACGGCCGCGTTCTGGTGGCTATGAGCGGTGGCGTGGATAGCTCCGTTACCGCCCTTATGCTGCACGAACAAGGGTACGAGGTGATCGGTGTGACGATGAAAACCTGGGACTATTCCGAAGTTTCCGGGGGAAAACGGATCACGGGTTGCTGCGACCTGGACAGTATCAACGATGCTCGCGAGCTGGCCGTTAGCCGTGGAATGACCCACATCATCCTGGACATCCGTGAAGAGTTCGGATCGTCGATCATCGGCAATTTCACCAGCGAATACATGGCCGGTCGTACGCCCAATCCATGTGTATTATGCAACACCTTCATCAAGTGGGAGGCACTGCTGAAGCGGGCCGACATGATGGATTGTGAGCTGATCGCAACAGGGCATTACGCCAACGTGCGTGAAGAGAACGATCGGTGGGTAGTAAGCAAAGGCCGCGATAACGACAAGGACCAGAGCTATGTGCTGTGGGGATTGGAACAGAAGAACCTTGCCCGTACACGATTCCCGGTCGGAAACTTCCGCAAAGCGGAGATCCGGGAAATGGCCTTGAAGAGCGGCTTCCCGAACCTTGCCACAAAAAGTGAGAGCTACGAGATCTGCTTCATTCCGGACAACGATTACCGTGGGTTCCTGAAACGGAAAGACCCTGCCGCTTTCGAACAATTGCAGCACGGCAAACTTGTGGGTACCGACGGTGCAATGCTGGGAGAGCACGATGGTTATCCGTTCTTCACCATTGGTCAGCGTAAAGGCTTGGGCATAGCAACGGGCAAGCCGATGTACGTAACGGAGATCAAGCCTGAAACGAATACCGTGGTCCTTGGGGACAAGGAGGATCTGGACAAACAAACGGCGTGGGTGCGAAAACCGAACTTCCAAAAAATGCCTGTCCTGACTGGCGAAATGGAAGCCGTGACCAAGATCCGCTATAAAGACAAGGGCACGCCAAGTACCATTCGGCTGGATGGCGAACACGTTCGTGTTGACTTTCATCGTTCAGTGGCAGGCATCGCCCCCGGCCAAAGCGCCGTCTTCTATGACGGGAACGATGTGATCGGTGGAGGATTCATTGATCGAGAACCCGCGCAACCATGAAACACGGTATTTATCTCCTACTGATCACCGCAACAACCCTTGTGCTTCCCGGGGGGTGCAAAAAGGATGAACCTGCTGCTGCCGTTGACCTTGGCCATGCATACTTCCATTCGACCATCGGCAGTTGGATCGAGTATCGTGTGGATTCTATGAGGGTGGTTGGCCAAGCAGTGAGCGAATGGAGTTATGACATACGTGAGGTACTCACCGAGAATTTCAGCGACCTGGAGGGTAGGCCAGCTCAACGGATCATTCGTTATACGCGCGATAGCAGTGGCATGTGGCAACCCAAGGATGTCTGGTGGCAGACCCGTGACATGGTTCGCGCCGAGCGTAGTGAAGAGAACATGCGACGCGTTAAACTCGTTTTCCCTCCGCGATACTCGAGTTTCTGGAATACCAACGCCACCAACACTTCGGAACCTTTCGAGCTTACTTATGATGAGGTCGACGTCCCATGGAGCGTCAATAACCTCAGTTTCGACAGCACTGTTCTCGTGATCGGCACATACGAAACCAATGTGGTGAACAGCAAGATCTACATGGAACGATACGCGAAGAACGTCGGCATGGTGTACCGCCAAGTGGATAGCAGCGAGACGCAGGGCACCATCGATCGCTGGAAGGTCGTCTACACAGCCACCTCTTTCGGACAGTGATGTTCCATATGCGCGCTGCCACAGTTCTTTTGTGCTCCGCGATCGCATCACTGGCGAATGCGCAGATCGCCCCTGCCACGTATTGGGTACAATTCAGGGACAAGGAGAATACGCCGTTCAGCATAACGGAGCCATCAGCCTTCCTTTCTCAGCGATCCATCGATCGTCGCACGGCACAAGGCATTCCCGTGGATGAAATGGACCTGCCTGTGGACCCTGCATACATTTCTGCTTTGCTTGCTGCCGGGCAGTTCCAGTTGCACACTACGAGCAAATGGTTCAACGCGGTCACCATTCGGAGCACCGATACATTGGCACTGGATACCATCGCACTCTTGCCCTTTGTTGCCGAAATGCGGAACATGGATCCGAACAAGCCAGGATCTCGGCGGGCACCCGAGAAAATGCCGACCATAGAACCTTTAGGAAAGAGTTCGTTCTACAATGGCATCTACGGCGCCTCGTTCAGACAGATAGCCATGATGAACGGTCACCTGTTGCACACATTGGCGAACGCTCGTGGCGAGGGCATGTTGATCGGCGTGCTCGATGGTGGCTTTGATGCTGCCGACTCGCTCGATGCATTTGCCGAACTGCGTGCACGGAACGGGATTCGCGCCACACTGGATGTTGTTTGCCAGCATTGTGATGTGTTCCAAGAGCACTGGCATGGCCGCTCGGTACTATCCATGATGGCGGGCGAATTACCCGGCGAAATGCTGGGTAGCGCGCCGCACGCAGACTACGTCTTGATGCGAACCGAAGATGTGTATACCGAATATCCTGTAGAAGAGGAGAACTGGATACGGGGCGCCGAATTCGCCGATAGTATCGGGTGCGATGTGCTGAACACGTCATTGGGGTACACCCAGTTCGACGACAGTACGATGGACCACACCTACGCGGACCTCGACGGGGCGACAATACGGATCAGCATCGCAGCAGGCATTGCCTCACGGAAAGGCATGATCCCGGTGCAGAGTGCCGGGAATAGCGGTTTCTCCAGTTGGCGTTACATCAGCGCAGCGGCCGATGCCATCGATATTCTCTCCGTGGGTGCCGTGGATATGAACCGGCAAGTAGCAGGCTTCAGTTCCCGCGGGCCCAGCGCCGATGGTCGGGTAAAACCGGATGTGAGCGCGGTGGGTTCCGGCGCGATCGGGCTCGGCATTGATGGTCTTCGCGTAGAAGGGATCAGCGGTACTTCGTTCTCATCGCCTCTCACTTGCGGACTGGTCGCTTGCCTATGGCAACTGCATCGCCAGAAAAGCGCGCACGAGGTAATGAACGCCATTCGGCGCAGTGCATCCCATTTCGATTCGCCCAATGACAGCATCGGTTATGGTATACCTGACTTCTGGCGCGCGCATTTGCTTTTGGGTGGTGACGACCTGACCGCTTTGCAAGCACCGCAGTTCTTCAACGTTTATCCGGTACCGTTCACGGATTACCTCAATATCGAATTGTATGCCGGCGAAGAGAATACCATCGACCTGGAGTTATGGGATGTACTTGGCAGGACAGTACTTTCAAGAACGCTGCAAGTAGAACCCAGGGTCTACCAGCAAGTGCGTATGGAAGATGCTCGACTTTCCTTGCTACCGAATGGATCGTACACCATGCACGCCATCATCGGCGGGCGGGCGGAGATCACGCAACGATTGGTGAAAGCGCCCTGATCAGCGCTTCTTGCGCAGCAAATAGAGCACACCGTTCAGGTCGTCGGTGAACCAGAAGCTCTCTGGATCGCGTGTAGGACCTTCCGGCCTGCGAACGAGAATATCACAGGGTCTGCCGAACCGCTCACCGTGCTGCAGGAACCCTGTTACCACCGGCACTGTTGGTTCACCTTTCCTAACGCGGACGATGGAATAGCCTTTCGCCATCGGCACAACACTGCTGCCGTGCAGCGCTACAACGAAACAGTTGCGCAATCGATCATCAGCGAACCGGTCGAAGAACTCGAATCCCAACGGAGCGGTATGCGGGCCCAAAGCAACATATGCTGGCAACGGGGAGCGGAGGCGCATATTGGGTTTTGCGAAGGCGGTGTCCAGCACCACCTCGTCGCCCGTTTGATAGAAGTATGGCCATCCATAAAAACCGCCGTCCACAACCCGCTGCAGTTTGTCTTCGGGTGCTTCGATCCCGAATTGGTCACTACCCATGTCGGTCGCGAAGAGATCACCCATTATCCAATGCATTCCAACTGCGTTCCTCAATCCAGTGGCATAGATCCGCTTGTTCTTCCCATCCGGATCCATCTCCAGAATAGTGGCGCGCACATCTTCCTTTTCAATGCAAGCGTTGCAACTACTGCCAACGCTCACGTACAATTTCCCATTGTTCATCGCGAGGCTGCGCGTTAAATGCCAACCGCCATACTTGTAGCTCAACCCATATGCTGGAAACGTATCGACCACCTCTGGTGTACCCGCACTGAACACATCCCGATCGCTTATCGGGTAGCGAAGCAATTTGTCGGTAGTGGCCAAATACAACCAATGGTGAAGGCTATCGCTGTATGCCAATACCTGGTTGGGATTGCGCAGGCCTTCGAAACATGTTTCACGCGTCAGGAACCGAGCACTGTCCTCGTTCCAATTGCTCAACATGTACACCTTGCCTCTCTTGTTATCCGTTAGATCGTGCATATCGGTAATGAACAGGCGGTCGCTCGTCGCTCCGCACATGAACCGCAGTCGCTCAAATCCTTCAGCGGCCACTTTCAGCTCGTAGCCCTTAGGGATCCGGAGATCGAAGTCCAAGCCTTTGGCCAAATGGACGTGTGCACGTACCAAGTTGATCGGTCCTTCGCCCAGGAAGCGAGTTGAGTCCACCTCGATGACTTCCACGGCCGGGGCCTGCTCAGGCTCGGAAGCAACATCCGATGTGTCCATCGTAGCTTCCTTCGATCGTTCAACTTCTGGTGCAGAGACATCACATCCTACAAAACCGATCGCCCAAAAAAGCACCAGATAGAGCCAGGAGTTCGCCGCCATCGCGCCAAATTAGCGCTGTGAGCCAAGCCCCTCCGGTCGTCCTCTCCCCTGCCCTGCTGATATCAGCATACGAACAGGGCTTCTTTCCTATGGCGCATGACGATGGCCAACTCTATTGGCACGATCCCGATCCCCGCGCTGTATTTCCGTTGGAACGTCTGATACCCAATGCACGCCTGCGAACCTTCATTCACTCCCACGGCTACCAGAACACGGTCGACGAACGCTTCGAAGCTGTGATGCGCGGCTGCGCGGATCGAACCAGCACATGGATCACAGAAGAAATGATCCAGGTCTATACAGAACTGCATCGTCTTGGCTTTGCGCACTCAGTGGAAACCTGGAAGGACGGTGAACTGATCGGTGGGATATACGGCATTTCGATCGGCGCTGCGTTCTTCGGAGAAAGCATGTTCAGTCGCAAGACCAATGCGAGCAAGGCGGCATTCTATCATCTTGCAACACACTTGCGTCAAAAGGCTTTTACCATTTTCGATTCACAGTACATCAACGACCATACACGTCTTCTGGGGGCGGTAGAGATCACCCGCGATAAATTCGGCCTGCTTTTAGCCGATGCCATTGCTTCGAATACCCACTTTTGACGCCATGTTCCGTTTCACGTTGCTTTCTATCCTCTTGGGCATTTCCTCCGTTCTCTCGGGCCAAGCCTCATTAAAGGTGTCGATCATCCTCAACAAACCGGATGCAGGTGGCGTGTTACGCGTGGCACTTTCACCGAATGCCCAAGCCTATAAGACTGAGGTCGGTTGTACCCTGATATCCGTTCCAGCGACCGGCCGTGTGGTAACCGCCACA
The DNA here is from genome assembly GCA_031410075.1 of Flavobacteriales bacterium. GTDB lineage: Bacteria > Bacteroidota > Bacteroidia > Flavobacteriales_F > PHOS-HE28 > PHOS-HE28. The sequence goes on along the minus strand of JANNYL010000323.1, from coordinate 522 downwards.
TTCGAGAACGTGAAGATCGGCACTTGTGCGGTGAAAGTCTTCCATGACATCAATTCGGACAACGAGTTGAACACGAGCTGGATCGGTTGGCCCAAAGAGCCTTATGGCTTCAGCAATGATGCTCCGGTGAACATGGGGCCGCCGTCGTACAAACTGGCGATGATCAACGTGAAAGAAGGCGTGAACGCGGTGCGGATCTCGCTTCGGTGAGTTACCGCTCTTTTCTGACAACCAACGCTTGTACCACTTGTCTTTCGGCGAGATAACGCTGATATGTCTCACTGAACCGTGCCCGATGATCGACCACCTCCTCCCAATTTCCCCATAACGAGATCAATAATTCACAGGCTTCGCGCAAACCGTGGTGCCCGCCACCGAACGGGATGATCACATCCGCTGCCCCACGTGCTTCGGTTGTTCGTTGGAACTGATGGGTTGCCCGATGGCCCAGAAGCACGCGTAAACCGCAACGCTCTGCCACAGGCAGATCCAGGACATCATCGAAGAAGAAGGCCACTTCTT
>JANNYL010000322.1:0-5664 GCA_031410075.1 Flavobacteriales bacterium | reverse complement strand
GTGGTATCGAATGCGATCGATCACTACTTGAGGATGCTCGATCCGAACCCCAAGAGCGAACGGTTTTGCTTCGATGCGGATGTTCTTCGCGTGGAACAATTCGAAAATATCGCGAGCCGAATGACCTGTTGCCAGAACAACCGCTGGGGCCAAGACTTCTTCCCCACCCGCCGTTCGCACCCCTTGAACTGTTCCGTTGGTCAGGATCAGATCGACAACCTGCTCACCGAATCGCACCTCACCGCCTGCTGCGATGATGGCCTCGCGCATGGCTGTAATGATCTCCGGCAATTTGTTGGTGCCGATATGCGGATGTGCGTCCACAAGGATGTCCGGCGTCGCACCGAATGATACCAGCGTGCGCAACACGGCTGCTACATCTCCTCGTTTGTCACTTCGCGTGTAGAGTTTACCATCGCTATAGGTACCCGCGCCACCCTCGCCAAAACAGTAATTGCTATTGGGGTCCACAATATGCTCACGCCCTATTCTAGCCAGGTCCCTTCGCCTTGCCCGAACGTCCTTTCCACGTTCCAGTACAACGGGCTTAAGGCCTTTCTGAATGCACTTCAACGCAGCGAAAAGGCCGGCCGGACCAGAGCCTATGATGACCACCGCTGTTGAATTCGACACATCGGAAAAACTGGGCCTTTCAATACGTTCGGTCGCCAGTTCTTCTGTGGAGACTTCCACACGCAGGCGCACCAATGGCTGCTTGCTACGCGCATCGATGGATCGCTTGATGATGCGCGAACCCCGTAGTACAGAAACCTGGATACCCGCTACTTCAGCTGCCGCTTCACGCACCAGGATCGGATCGGCCGCCTCGCGCGGCGGCAGTGCGATCTCCACCGTGCGCAACATGGCGCGTCAGCCTTCGAACGTAAGGGTGAACATCCAGGTCTTGCTGCGCAAACTCTGGAGCGGAGTGCTGAAACGAGTACCGTCATCAATGAGCAGGTTCGGTATCCCTATGCCCATTTTCAACTCCATGCCGAATTTGAAATATGGCAGGAACATGTCCGCACCACCGCCCACTTCAGCACTGTAGTCGTTCTTCACCAACTTCACCACGCTCTCCTCATCGAGTTCCTGGTTCACGTCCTTCTGGCTGGCCATATCGATGCTGAATTTTCCGCCGGCGATCACATACACCGCGAAATTGTTGATGCGGTCACTGCGCATTTTCAACAGTACCGGAAATTCAAGCCAAGTGCTTTCGACCGGCTTATCGAACGTAATGGTCTTGCCATCGCTCTTCTTGAACCGGTAGCTGAGCACGCGGTCCTGGAAGGAGAGAGTTGGAATGAAGCGGAGGCTCAGATTCGGCGTCATATTGAAACTGGTGACGATGCCCAGATTGAACCCTGGTTGACGAATATGATCAACCACTTGGATGGAATCCGTGAACGGTGCGTTCGGCTTGAGCTTCAGGAAAAAATCAGACGTGTTGTACCCGAGCAGAAATCCGAAATGGAGCGGTCGCAGGTCAAAATTCTGCAGGTTCTTCGTAACGATGCGCTTTTGCCCGAAAACCTCTCGCCCTCCTAGAATAGCGGTGAGCAGGAGAATGATGTGGATCGCCCTACGGTTACGTGTCATGGTTTCGGGAACGAAAGTAGCGTGCATTAATTGCCTTGCGGATGAGCATGGCGACCAATTTTCGAACGCTTGCGAAGTACCGTGTCTACTTACGAGCGATGTACAACGTTGCAATACCGCCTGTGAGCGAATGGCTGGTCACTTCCTTTCCGCCACAGTTGCGCAGAATGGCCACGAACGCTGGTCCTTCCGGGAATGCATCCACGCTGGCGGGCAGGTAGGTGTATGCAGCGCTGTCCTTGCTCACCAAGCGACCGATGGCTGGCATTATCCGGTGGAAATAGAAGTGGAAGAATGGTCGCATCCAACCTTGGGGCTTCGAGAACTCCAGAACAAAAAGGCGCCCGTTCGGTTTCAGCACCCGCAGCATACCCCGGACCCCTCGATCGAGGTCTTCGAAATTGCGGACCCCAAAAGCCACCGTGATCGCATCGAACCGGTTGTCGGCAAAAGGCAGGTCGGCAGCGTCACCGCGCACCAGTTCCACACGTGAGGAAAGTCCTGCCTTTTTCACTTTCTCACGGCCGAAACCCAACATGCCTTCCGAGATGTCGGCCCCGGTTACGCGATCGACCTGCTTCGCTGCCATGATAGCCAGATCAGCAGTTCCGGTGGCCACATCGAGCAACTCACGCACATTCTCTTGCCCAACAGAACGCATCACCTTGCGCCGCCAGCCTTGGTCAGTACCGAATGACAACAATCGATTGAGCAAGTCGTACTTCGGCGAAATGGAATCGAACATGCGCTCCACTTGCTCACGCTTGGAGCCATCCGCGGTATAAGGTTTCACTGCACTCATCGCATATTCAATTTCTCGGCCTCAGCCAACAACTGCTGTCGATCGATAGGTACGACCCCCACATGCTCACACACCAGACCGCCAGCCAAATTGGACCACGCGGCGATCGAACTCAGCGACAAGCCCTGCGCGAGACAGAGGGAGGCCACCGCGATAACGCTATCCCCTGCGCCGCTGACATCCACGATCGTGCGTGGATGGGCCGCAACAAAGTGCTCCTCCCCTTCCTGATGTATGTACACCCCGTGTTCGCTCAAACTGATCAACGAGGTCTTGTTCTTGATCCGCGCTTCCAACTGTTGAACCGCATTGCGAACGCCTTCCTTGTCTCCACTGTGCAATTCCAGCTTCATCCCCTCCCGCAGTTCCTTCAAATTCGGCTTGAACAGATCAACACCCAGATAGGCGAAGAAGTTCTTCTTCTTCGGATCGACCGCGACAGGTACACCGTGCTTTTTCGCTTCGTCGATCACACCCTGAATGACACGTTCGGTCAGGACGCCTTTGTTGTAGTCCTCCAGAACAACCACGCCGGGTTTTGTGATCGCAATGAGTTCTTTCACCCGGTTCAGCAGGAGGTCTTCCTCTTCTAAAGTGAGATCAGCCTCCATTTCCTCATCCACGCGGACCACGTGCTGGTTCGCACTGATGATGCGTGTTTTCACGGTGGTTCTGCGCTTTGCTGAGCGCACGATCCCATCGGTTGCAAGACCATCTGCACGCAATAACTGTTCAATGGTGTCGGCATGCACGTCATTACCGGTCACACTAACGATGATGGGCTTGGCACCTAGCGCGTGCAGGTTGAGTACCACGTTGGCAGCTCCGCCAAGCCGCACACTTCTGTCGGTTACCTGCACCACGGGAACAGGCGCTTCAGGGCTCATTCGCTCCACATGACCCCAGAGGTAGGCATCCACCATTACGTCCCCTACAACCAGCGCTGTGGTGCGGGTGAACCCGTCTGCGATGGAGCGAGTAGTAGCGGACACGATCAATGTGCTGTGAGCACTTTTGCAATACGACCCACCGCAGCGAGCAGCTTATCATCACTGGTGGCGTAGCTTATCCGAACAGTGTTCATCGCTCCGAACGAGTCACCTTCCACAATGCCAACGCCAGCGGAATCGAGCAAGTGAAGACACAGATCGGATGATGTCTTCAAGTTGGTATCGTTCAAACTGGAACTCACATCCGGCAACACATAGAACGCACCTTGCGGAACATTGCAGCGCCAGCCTGGTACTTTTTTCAAGGCTTCGATCAGCAGGTCACGGCGACGCAGGAAATCGACACGCATGCCGCCCAACAATTCAGGGTCAGCCTCCATACACGCGATCGTTACGCGCTGAGCGATGCTGTTGGTCCCGCTGGTGAACTGGCCTTGGATCTTCATAGCCGCTTGCGTGATCCATAGCGGTGCACCGATATATCCAACCCTCCAACCCGTCAATGCAAAAGCTTTACTGAGCCCGTTCACGGTGATGGTGCGCTCCATCATCCCCGGCAATGCTGCGAAGGACCGATGGGTGCCACTGAACACGATGTGCTCATATATCTCGTCGCTGATCACATACAATTCCGGCCACTTGCGAACCACTTCGGCAAGTGCCTCCATTTCTTCCTTCGTAAGCACGGAACCGCTCGGATTGCATGGCGAACTGAACATGAGCAGTCGTGTTCGCGAGGTAATTGCAGCGGCGATCCGGGCAACGGAAGGTTTGTAATCCTCTTCTAAGGTGCTACGGACAATGATCGGCACACCACCCGCGATGCGAACCTGCTCGGCGTAGGTGACCCAGAAAGGCGCAGGGATCACGACCTCATCACCCGGCCCAACCAGTGCCATCACCACGTTCATGATCGACTGCTTGGCCCCGGTGCTTACCAGAATCTGGTCAGCCGTGTATTCCAAGTCGTTATCGCGCTTCAACTTTTTGGCAATGGCCTGTCTCACATCCAGGAACCCGTTCACTGGCGAGTACTTGTGCCAAGGCCCCTTGATCGCCGCATGGGCGGCTTCGAGCGCGAAGGCAGGAGGATCGTGATCCGGTTCGCCGAGGCTGAGATCGATGATGTCCTTGCCTTGGGCCCTCAGCTCGCGGCTGCGCCGAGCCATGAGCAGGGTTGCGGGTTCTACAATAGCTGTTACAAGTGGGGACAAGCGCATTTCAGGATACCTACTCTGCGCCTCGCGCAACGAAGGGGTGCTTTGATGAAGCGGCGAAAATAGGAATGTCGCTTCGGGAGCCGCTGCCGTTTCGTGTACAGATACCGATATTCGTCAACCGATTTTTCCACGATGACAGGTGATCAATGGTTCCAGGTGTTACTCATAGTGCTCCCAAGCGTTGTGGTTTTCCTCACCTCTTTCTATGTGCTGCGTAGCATGCTGAGCAGCCGTGCACAGGAGCATCATGCCGAATACCTGGCCCAGATCAAGAAGGAAGACCATAAGCACGCTTTGCCTTTGCGATTGCAGGCCTATGAGCGGCTCACGCTCTTTTTGGAACGTATTGGTCCGGGTCAATTGGTATTGCGTGTGCACAAGAGCAATATGACGAGCCAGATCCTACATGGTGAGTTGCTGGCGACCATTCGCGAAGAGTATGAGCACAACGTGACGCAACAGATCTACGTGAGCGACAAAGCATGGAGCCAGGTCAAGATGGCCAAGGAAGAAACCTTACGCATCGTGAACATCGCCTTTGAGCAGACCGGTCCAAGCGCCAGCGGTACGGCATTGAGCCAGCGTGTTTTCGAAACCGCAGGAAGGCTTTCCCACTTACCGACCCAAGTGGCTATTCTTTCCTTGAGGGAAGAGGTCAGGAAGATGTTCTGAGGAAGTTGTGTCGGTGGAGCCGTGACGAAGTGGAAGGTGGTGTTGTTACCCTCGCACGATCTTCAGCAACTCTTCAGCAGCATCAAACGGGCTGCAGGTTCCTGAAACAACACTGCTCTCCAGAACGGCCAGCTCGGCTTGAACGCGTGGATCGCTGTAAAAACCTGTGATCAGTTGCTCCTCGATGGTCGATCGCATCCACCAACGATCCTGTTCATGGCGGCGCTTTTCGGTGTAACCGGTGGATCGCATTCGCTCAGTGAATTCCGCGATGGCTTTGATCAACCCGGTGATGCCGTAGTTCTCCAAGGCTGAGCACAGCAGAACGTTAGGGCGACCACCATGGTCACGCGCCGGCAGAAGTTGAACAGCCTGTCTGAGTTCGCCAGCAGTGCGTTGATTGCGCGCGACATTTTCG
>JANNYL010000321.1:0-2808 GCA_031410075.1 Flavobacteriales bacterium | reverse complement strand
CCGTGAAGGTCGAATTACCTGATCTGGAACCCTTCCTTCATGCCAACCCTTGGAGCGAAGTGCTTGCTGGAAAAACCGTACTGGTAGTGCATCCCTTCGAACGCACTATCCAGGAACAGTTCGCCCGCAGAGAAAAGCTGTTCAAAGACCCGCGCGTGCTTCCCGATCTCGAATTGAAGACCATTCGTGCCGTGCAAACCGTGGCAGGCAATCCCACCTCGTTCAAGGATTGGTTCGAAGCGCTCCAGTACATGAAAGACCGCATGAGCGAGACCAGCTACGATGTGGCTATTATTGGTTGTGGCGCCTACGGTTTCCCGCTTGCGGCTCATGCGAAGCGCATGGGTAAAAAAGCGGTCCATATCGGTGGAGCCACACAATTGCTCTTTGGAATTACAGGCGCACGCTGGGAAAACCATCCCCTCCGCAACGAATACTGGGTGCGGCCAGGTGCCAATGAACGGCCTGAGCATGCAAGTGTGGTAGAAGGTGCTTGCTACTGGTAACCCATGCTAAGAGTCTCGATCCGACCCGCATTTTCCAAGTAACCTTCTTTAGTAATATCCACTTGGACCTGGCCCCTTTACGAATCCTCGTTGTCGGCCAAACCCCACCGCCGTTCGGGGGGCAAGCCGTTATGATCGAGGCGCTGCTGAAGGGGCGTTTCGAACGGGTCGAACTCTTTCACGTTCGTCTGGCCTTCTCTGACGATATGGAAAGCGTTGGAAAATTCGCACCGCGCAAACTCTGGGTGCTGTTCACCACCATATTAAGGATATGGATCGCTCGGTTCAGCCATCGGACTTCGGTACTCTATTACCCACCTAGCGGACCGAACATTGTACCAGTGCTTCGCGATATCGTTCTATTGAACGCAACGCGATGGCTTTTCAGGCATACGGTATTCCATTTCCACGCCGGTGGTGTTGCGGGATTCGCTCCAACGCTTCCGGCGTTGATCCGGCCATTGTTCAACCTCGCCTACCGAAAGCCCACGCTGGCCATTCGCACCGCACCACAAAACCCCGAGGATGGAAAATTGCTTGGTGCCAAGTATGATGTTGTGGTACCCAATGGTATTCCCGACATGCGCGGAACGGTTCAAGAACTCTCGGCTGCATTAGGTGAGCCGATCACGATCCTATTTACGGGTGTGCTGATCCCGAGCAAAGGTGTGAAGGTCCTATTGGAGTCGTTCAAGATGATCGTAGAAGCTGGTGCGCAGGCCCGGCTTGAACTGATGGGCAAATGGGGCGACGATCTTTTCCGGCGCGAATGCGAAGGCTTTGTTGCAACGAACAACCTTCAGGATCGCATACGCTTTCTGGGCGTGAAACGTGATCACGAAAAAAACGAACACTTCGCTGGCTGCGACATTTTCTGCTTCCCCAGTTATTTCGAAGCCGAGAGCTTCGGCCTGGTGTTGGTGGAAGCGATGCAATTCGCGAAACCCGTTGTCACCACCCAATGGCGCGGTATTCCGTCCGTGGCGCAAGACGGCATCAACGGGTTCACAGTGCCCGTTCAGGATGCTCCCGCTATTGCCGAAAAATTGATGCGTCTTATCAATGACGCGGGACTCCGTGATCGCATGGGCCAAGAAGGCCGACGCATCTTTGAGGAACGATTTACGTTGGAACGTTTCCACGAGAATATGGAGAATGCGCTTGTGCGTGTGATAGAGACCAATTGATGCTGAAAATGCGACTGCTCGTTACTGGAGGATCCGGCTTTATAGGGACAAACCTTATGGCGCATTTTCTGGCCAAGAATGTCGAGGTGATCAACTTGGATTGGAACCCGCCCCTGGACCCGGTACACGCTCCTTGGTGGAAGCTCTGCGATATCATGGATGAGAAGCGCATGGGCGATCTCTTCCGTGAATTCAAACCAACGCATGTTGTGCATTTCGCGGCACGCGCGGATACCGATGAGCCTATCGAAATTCTTGCTTACCAGCAGAACCATGAAGGTACAGAGCGTGTCCTTCGTGCTGTAAAAAGCACTCCGAGCATCGAACGCATCATTGTTACCAGCACACAGTTCGTATGCGAAGCCGGATACCAGCCCAAGCACGATCTCGATTTCAAGCCTTTCACGCTTTACGGTGAAACGAAACGGCGCACAGAACTGGCCACCCGGGACGCGCACCTTGGGTGCGAATGGACCATCATTCGCCCGACCACGGTATGGGGGCCGTTCAGCTTGCGCTATCGCGACATCATGTTCAAGGTGATGAAGAAGGGACTCTACTTCCACCCCAGCCAACAAAAGGTGGTTCGGTCGTATGGTTATGTGGGCAATGTGGTATGGCAGATCGAACAAATGCTCCTTGCTCCGCGTGAAAAGGTTCATGGCAAAGTGTTCTATGTAGGCGATCAGCCTGTGGATCTCAGGGTTTGGGTGGATGCCATCTCGCGCCGACTTACCGGCAAACCAGTGCGTTACATACCGACCTGGCTCGTTCGATCCATCGCACTCGGTGGCGATCTCCTGAAGGCCGTTCATATTCCTTTCCCCATTACAACCGGGCGTTTTCGTAGTATGACGAGCGACTACATCACCCCAATGGATCGCACGGTGGAGGCTTTCGGCGAAGCCCCGTTCAGCTTGGAACAAGGCGTTGATGAAACGATCAAGTGGTACGAGAATGGCAGCGAACGCATCATCGCGCACACGCTGAAGGACGTCCGCTTGAAGCCCGCATCGCTGGGACAATGAACGCACTACCTAAACAAGAGGTCTTGGGTATCGGGCTTTCCATCGGCTCGTTCAATGAACACATCCAACGCTTCGCTTCATTCGGTG
>JANNYL010000320.1:0-3154 GCA_031410075.1 Flavobacteriales bacterium | reverse complement strand
GCTCCGAGCTCGTGTGGAAGATCTACCAGCGCGGCGCTCAGCTGGAGGTTGGGAAACTGGAACGCTTTGGCGACATGGACTTCAGTGGAAGCGAAGCCAAGCGAATACTCAAAGACAGGTTCGGTGCACGGTTCCCCGCGGATCAATTGGTGATCACACCGGTAAGTGTATTCCTGTCATCCTTGCTCGTTACGGTGGATAGTGTTGGTGCTCCACCGTTGATCACTGTTCCATAAATGCCCGAACGGTCCCTTCATTGGGACCGTTCGGGCATTCAATACAAACTGGATCTTCTCTGAACGAGGCCAGAAAGGCAACTGCTACTTTTTCTTGGCCGCTGGATTTTCCAGTGGGATGTGGTCCATGAAGACTCCTTCTGCCACTTTGAACTTGCCAGCATGCTCACCGGCCACAACGCGTTGTCCAACTGGTGTCACCTTGGCCACATCATAGCCATACGTCTCGTGATCGCTCGGCCAATGGAAGATACGATCAGGATCAGGTTGATTGGCTGTTTTGGCGGCAGCGGGTTCGAGGTCTTTTTTCAACCAAGCAGGCCCTGGCCCTTGTGGGAAACGTCCTTCGCCAAAGCCGGTCTTCGGCTTCACGACCAATTGGTAGTCTACCGTGCCGTTGTGCGTTCCACCGTTCAGTTCCACCAGATCGAATCCGTCAGCCGTCCGGTTCATTTGGGCTACCCCATTGAATTCTGGCATATCCACAGGTGTACAGAACACGCGGACCGGGTACTGTTCGCTCACTATTATGATATCTGCGAGGATCGGATCCAAGTTCACATGTGCATGTCCGTTGACCAATTGAACGGTGCCGTAGTCCTGGTACCAGTATTCAGGGGATTCAGGACAGGTAAGGACAATACGACCATGTTCGGCCGTGGGGATCACTTCGCTTACGGCAGCCGTGCCCAAGATCTTGCGGGCAACACCGCCAACGTTGGTGCCTACCCAGGCATAAGCCTGCGAGCCCAACGTGCCCAAATAGTTGTAGGATTCGAAGTAGCCCCCTGCTCGCGTATTGTTGTTCGAAAAAGCTGCCCCCTGCACGCCGATCGCGTCCTGGTTCTGCGCATCGGCGAAGGCATTCACACCGATGGTGAATCCAGGGTTGCCTGCGACCGTACCTCTGCCGCTGTAGCCAGTGAATGCACATTGATCACCACCCAGCAGATTACTTGTCACGTTCAACTGGGAGTATCCAGCCGGCGGATTGAACGTCGCCGTATTGTTCTGAACATAATTGTACGCTCCGATCCAAACGTCCGAATAACTTATCTGGGCGGCGACCGTCGCTGCACCGGAAGATTGCGCGAAAGCGGAAGTGTACCCGGCTGCGGGATTGCTGGCGTAGACACCGGCTCCCGAAAGCGTCTGTGGAGGGTTGCCGATAGTAATGTTGGTTTCGCGGCCCAAGTAGCCGCCCACAGCTGTGCTATGTCCATAAATAGCGTCCAAGATCGCGCCGCTGTTCACTTCCAGTGTAGTTGTAGGCGCTGCGATACCGATCCCTACGCGGCCGTTCAAGGCAAGCACACGCATTCGCTCAATGTTCTGCGTTCTGATCACCAAGTCCGCATTATTGATCGTGCCGAGCCAATTCGCTGCGGTTATTCCATTGTTGCCTGTAGTGCTCCAACCGGTTACTCCTGAAAGCAGCGGGACCCAATTCGCAACGCCATCCCAGTGATAATAACCAGGCACCACGCTGTTCGGTGCTACACCAGCGGTTGCCGTGTTGTAGATGAGCAGCGAAGTGGCCGGAGCGACAACCGGTGCTGCAACAATGGTAGAGGTCAGCGCGACCCGCGGAATGAGCAATCCGCGCTTAGCTGCGGCAGGCAATGCGGAGACATCAATATCCAACAAGGCAGAGGCGCTGGGTGCAGCACCATTCGCGTTGATGCCGATATTCTGTGCTGAAGAAGGGCGGGCAAGAGCGAGAAACAGGGCTAGGGCAAGTAATTTCTTCATGGTCGAGCGCATTGGTTCACGATCGTAAGACGTTCAGGTCCCCCACATGGATGCCTCCATCTGGGGCCGAGCGCCGGAAAAGATAATGAAAACCCGTTTTCTGCTCTCCGGCTGTGTGAAACTTCACCCTAAAGGATGATGGAACTGGGCAGTACTTGCCATTTTCGCATCACTGATGAAACGCACATGCGCCTTCCCCTTCGGTCCGAGTTCATAACCGCACTTGTTGCCTCATTGGCCGAGGATTCCGTGTTTCTTGGCGAAGAGGAGCGTGTTCGATATGGTCATGATGAGACCGAGGATCTGAGCTACCCCCCGGAAGTTGTCGTGCGCCCTCGAACGACCGAGGAAGTTTCGACCGTCGTGAAGCTATGTGCGCAGCATAGCGTACCGATAACGCCCATCGGTGGCCGCACTGGATTGAGCGGTGGTGCCTTGTGTGTTAAAGGTGGTGTTGGGCTCGCATTGGATAGGATGGATCGCATCGTACTGATCGATGAGCAAAATCTACAGGTGATCGTTGAACCCGGCGTGATCACACAAACGCTGATGGATGCCGCAGCGAAAAAAGGCCTTTTCTATGCGTGTGACCCCAGTAGCAAAGGCAGTTGTACGCTGGGTGGCAACATCGCGGAGAACGCCGGTGGGCCGAGAGCCGTGAAATACGGTGTAACGCGGGACTGGGTGTTGAATCTCGAAGTAGTACTGCCCAGCGGAGAGGTGATCTGGACGGGTGCGAACACATTGAAGAACAGCACAGGTTATGATCTAACGCGGCTGATGGTGGGCAGTGAAGGCACATTGGGCATTATCACCAAGGCGGTTCTGCGGTTGATCCCATTGCCGAAGGAAACACGGCTGATGCTCGTTCCTTTTGCCAGTGCGGCCAAAGCGTGCGAAGCGGTGAGCGCGGTTTTCCGAGCGGGGATCACGCCTAGCGCGATGGAATTCATGGAGCGCGATGCGATCGTTTGGACGATGCGTTTCTCCGAGGGACTTCCGGCGCAAGTGTCCGCTGAGCCAGGTGCGTATTTGCTCATCGAGGTGGACGGTAACCATGCGGACGTGTTGATGCGCGATTGCGAAACGATCCTTGGTGTTTTGGAGGCACACGAATGCGGCGAGGTGCTGTTCGCGGAAACGACAGGCGAAAAAGACGCGCTTTG
>JANNYL010000319.1:0-4072 GCA_031410075.1 Flavobacteriales bacterium | reverse complement strand
GCGAAGTAATCAGTGGGTTGTGGGCCGAACACGAAACCAGCTTCTGGATGGTCGTATACGTCGACAAGCAGTGATGCAGTGTCACCAGCACAGTTCTGTGGACTGATCACATGCAGCAGCGCACTGAATACACCTGCATCGAAGTAGGTGTAGAACGGATCACACACGCCGCCGGTTCCGCCGTCACCGAAATCCCATACACAAGTGCCTGTAAAGTTGGCATCCGTTGTATTCGTAAAAGCGATCTCCAAGGGGTAACAACCACTATCACGATCAGCAATGAACGAAACGATCGGATGACCATAACTCGTGATAAAGTCTTGTTGGATCACTTCTGCCTGGCAACCTTGTGGGTGGGTAACCAGCAAACTCACGGTATAGGTGCCGGAATCAGCGTAGATACCTGTTGGTGCCGCGTCTGTGGAAATAACACCATTGCCCAGGTCCCATTGCACGCTGCCCACTTGTGCCGCTGGCGTAGTGTTGGTGAATTGGATGGAAAGTGGCGTGCAGCCCGCGATCGTATCCGAAGTAAAACTCACCGAAGGCTCGGCGTACACTTCGATTATCGCACTGATGGTGGTGTCTTCAATACAGCCAGCAGGGCTTGTTACGGTCAAAGCGATATTGAAAAGGCCAGCGGTGTTGAACACATGGGCAGGACCGCAAACATTGGACGTGGGGCTGCCGTCACCGAAATTCCATGAGCACGTCCCTGTAAGTGTATCCGTGAGATTTGTGAATTGCACAGACATACCAATGCAACCCTCGAGCAGGTCCGCAGAGAAGACTGGATCAGGTATCTGATTGATCGTGACCAGTCCAATGAACGTAGTGTCAGTGGGGCAGTAATCGTCTGAGACGATGCTCAACATTACATCATAAACCCCCGGTGCGCTGTACAAGTGGCTCGGTTCATATGCGGTGGATGCAGGCGAACTGTCACCAAAATCCCATGTATAGGAGATCACCTGTGTGGTATCAGTGCCATTGTTCATTACCACATTCAAAGGATCGCAGCTGGAAACTGCCAGGTTGTCGATAGAGGCTGGCACGCAAACGGGAGGAGCCACATAGAACTGGGCTATCGTACAGGCCGTATCGAACGAGCTAAGGAACTGGTACCAACCTGTATCCAACGCGTTCGCAGAGATGCCCAGGATCGTATCCGTTTCACCAACCAAGGCCACACCTTGGTAGTACCACTGATAGCTATTGGCAACGCTGTCGGGGTGGCCAACTATCTCGAGGTCATTCGTGTAGAACTCACCGTCATCGTCGATGGTGGAGCCGAACAAGGAAGTTTGGTTCAATGTCAGGTTGTCGTACAGGAAATACGCAAGCCAAGGTGATGAGACGCTTGGATAGTCTGCAGGCAACGTGCAAGGTGGCCCGATCATGATGGCTTGCACATCGAAGGTTGGGGTGAAGGTGATATTCACGGTTTCCCATGAATTGCTTGGCGTGTATGTACCATATCCCAACTCGGTCCAGCCTTCGTTACCTGGGCATAGAGCGATGTTGGTTGGCATAGGTGGGCAGGAAGCAAAACCATAGATCGTCACGTTCACATCGCTCAAATTCATCGTTGTGGTCTGGTCAAGGAAATTATCAACCAGGAAAGCCGACATATCCACATTCATGCTGTAGGATATTCCTGCGAGCATGGGCTGCATCAGGCAACCACCGATCAACTCCATATAGTCCGGGCACATGTATCCGCCAACGCAACCGTTACCACCACCAGGCAATGGTTGTTCGATCCAAGGTGGCATGTAACTGCCTGAATAGAAATAATCGGAGGTGGAATTGGTCGCTTGGTCCCAGCCGTCCGCACAATTCAATTGGCTGTAGCTTGTGGGCAAGCAATCGTAATCTTCGAAGGATGCGTTCGGAAGGATCGAAGTCACACCACCGCCAAGAACGGCGTCGCAAATGCATTCACCTCCGTCGTAAAGGTCGATGAGGCCGTCCCCATCGTCATCCACGCCGTTGTCACAAACTTCTTGTGCATTAACGCCCAGTGTGCCAAGAAAGGCGAAAGCGAGTAGCCAACGGGTAGCGATATGCTGCATGTAAGCGTGGTATTTGTTCAAGGACGAACGACTGGTACCAAAAAGTTGTTCGGTGGGAAAGATAATCACCACGAGTTGGGTTGACCAGAAGTACCCCCATTGGTCAGAAGTCTGGGACTGTAAATGGAAAAAGGCCCCGTTCTGGAGCCTTTTGAATGATTGGAACAGAGGGCTACTCGCAATAGATCGAGATCAGCTCATCCACACTTTCGTCTCCTAGTTCTTTGGCCTTGGCCAGATCAGGACAAGCTTCCGCTTTACGACCCAAATGGACGAGTTCGATGGCATGAGCCGTATAGGCTTGGTCCATCCAGCCATCTATCGAAATTGCTTTTGCAAGGTCGTCCAAAGCACGCGGGTGGTCATTGGTTCGGGCGAAAGCCATTCCTCGGTCGTACCAGGCGCGAGCATCATTCGGCGCGATCATCACCAAGCGGTCATATGTGGTTAGGGCTGAAGTGGCGTCATCCATACTCAGCTGAAGGCGCCCAAGTTCCATCAGGGCGTGTATGGCGATCGGCCCGGCTTGGTTCGATCGCAGGACATTGTTCAGGTCGTTTTTCGCCAACTCAAAGTCATGCGCATTTTCGTGGATGCTCGCACGCCGTATCAGCGCATTTCCGTCCTTCGGTGCGAGTTCGATGGCTCGATCCAAGTCTTGGAGCGCCGTTGCATAGTCACCGTTTTCCATGCGGGCGACGCCCTTGTAATACCAAGCCTTCGCATTCAAAGGATGGAGGGCTGTTTCGCGCGATAACGCTTCGATCGCCTCTGGAAAATTCTCTGCTTTCAGAGCAAGTAGTCCAGTCTGGAAGGGGCTGGCGGTTTCATCGTTCGGGGGGACGACACTCGCTGCATTAGCGAGTTCCTGCGCCATGCCGATATGACAAATGGCGAGCAGAATGATAGTGGCTGTGGCTTTCATCGTGCCGGTTTCAACGTGCCTTGTTCGGAACAGGTTTCCGTTCGGGGTCGAAAGCTTTCGGCATCTCATTATCATTGTCCACATGCTGCTCAATTCAGAACCGGTTGCCCTGGATCTTGGCCTGCTTACGCTTCGAGTGGGTGCAGGCGGTGCAATGCTTTGGCAACATGGATGGCCCAAGCTCATTGGTTTCGCAGATATGATGGACAAGTTCGCGGACCCTGTCGGGATGGGACCTTTGATCTCCTTGGGTCTGATCACGTTCGCTGAAACGGCGTGTGCTGCTCTTGTTATTCTTGGATTGTGGACACGCATAAGCACGCTGCCGATCATTATCGGAATGGGTGTTGCGGCGTTCCTTACAAATGGGGGACAGCCTTTCGCCGAACAAGAGTTGGCGGTGCTGTATTTGGTAGCGTTCTTGGCCGTCTTCTTCGCTGGCAGTGGTCGATTCAGCTTGGACAGGTTGAAATTCCAATAGGCGTTCGTTTTCTTTTGAAAGCCAATTCAAATTGGCCCTCGCGCTGCAGATATTGGCACAGGGAGTGTTGGTTCGGAAAGCGATCGAGCACAAGAGATCGTCATCGCGACTTCAGCTGACTTATGAGTAGTGGTGCGTTTGGAACGAACAAGGCACAACGTTGCTCGCTCGAGCAATGGAAATAGCTTGCCCCAAAATCCAGAAGTACCATGACCACGAAGCGAGCCACCCTGCGAAAGGGAAAGACCAGCAACAAGAAAACGGTAGCGAAGAGCAGTAACACACGTGCGAAGCGCAAAGCTGTTACGGCAAAGAAGACCGCAGCTAAGGCCGCAACAGTGGCTACTGCTAAGAAGGCAGCGGCACCGGCCAAAGCAAAACCAGCGGCCAAGAAGGCGGCTGCAAAGAAGAAATAGGCTGACTTTTTCGAAAAGCCAGGCAAACACGTTCGTGCTGCCTGGCTTTCGTGCGTTCGCACTTGGCGTGTTCGTTTTTAACGGATCTGCTGGAGTTCAACGTCGAGCTTGTTCATGTTCTGGTCGTTCGCTTGTGCGATGACGGTCCTGATGGGTCGGAGTTCTTCGGCCGTGC
>JANNYL010000318.1:0-1280 GCA_031410075.1 Flavobacteriales bacterium | reverse complement strand
CGTCGCTCCGGCCTTCCGCTATTCCCTCCAAGGCAGTGAAGGGACGCTCTGCTATCAGGGCACTTGTTGGATCTTGGTGGTGGTGGGAATGGTTCCACCGATATTGGAGATTATTGGATCACGATCATTGCCTGTTCCGATGTATTTGACCGTTCCGTCCATGTTCACATCCTCTCGTCGATAACCTGCGATCGATCCGGTTGGAACTGTGCTTCCAACAGTGGTCAATATGGGATCACGGTCATTGCCAGAACCTGTGTACTTCAGATAAATATCAGAGTTCGTATTACCGCTCCAGAGCGCACGGCGTGTGCCGCTCACCTGCATAGCATCCGTGCCGTAGACGCTGGTTGTGGATACCGTGAAATCGATGATCTGGCCATCCGTTGCGATGGTACTTCCGCTCATCACCCCCAAGTGGTTCCGATGGTAAACGACCAGATATTTACCAACGGTCGTGGTTGTTGCGAAGGTGATGACCGGGTTACCATCCGGGCTGATCAACGTTCCGTCCTTGCGGATCAAGCAAGCACGTCGAGCGGCGACTGTATAGGTCTGATTATTGCTCCGCAACTCAACAGTTACCCAGTCCACGATCGCACTGTTACCGGTACCCGTAAGTGCGGTGCCACTGATCGTAGCACCGGCGTTCTCCAAGATCCAACCCTGCCCCGTCAACGGCTCAGAACTTGGTATCAATCCTGCTACCCGGAGATCATCGCGCATGATATTGGTCGTCCAGTTGATCGCCCCTCCCAAGAACACCTTCGCTCCCACTGTCGCATTGGTGGGTTGTGCCACGCACTGGTTATCGGGCAATTTGAATAAGATACGTGAAGTGTATGGCTGCAGCGTGAAACTCGCACCTCCGGCAAGTATGTTCCCAGCCAGGTCTTTCCAACAGCCGCCAGCAGGAACAGTGAAGTTCTGTGCTGTTGCTTGATCGTTCACCTTGAGCGTATGCAGCGTCAACGGATCAACGGTCTGCACGGAAACACGCCGAACATCGATGTTGTCAACATAGTACAGCGGTTCGGTGACCTCGTTGATCAGCCGTATCTGCGCCAGATCGGTCAGATTGCTTTGGTAGTAGATCTCCAGATCTCGGCGTTCAGGTCCGAACGGTATCATGCGTTCGCCGATCGCATATGGATCGCTCAAAGTTGATTGGGCCTTCAATCCGGCTTTCAAGAAACCTTCGGCGTTGCTCTGCAAACTGATGCGCATCCGGTACCATTGTCCGTTCGTCAACGAGAACCAATCGGGATTTCGCATCGAGA